>JARKQO010000138.1 GCA_029974855.1 Eubacteriales bacterium | reverse complement strand
CCCCATGTGAAGGGAACTTTGCTGGAGATGGGCTCCTACCTGTTCGTGAACTCCATGATCACCATTTCCGCCGTATCCTTTCTGGCCACCACGGCCAACAAGCCCTTCTCTTTGATGATCAACCAATTCGACGCTTTGATGCTGCTGGAATGCTCGGCGGTGGTTTCCCTCATTCTGCTGCTCACCAACGGGCTGTGGAAGGCCCTGGTCTATGGGATCAAACGGTATGGCATCCAAAAAAGCCTTCAAAAAGGAATCGTGTATCATGATATCCAAAAAACAGTTTGACCTGATGGCCTACTATGCCCAGGCCCAGGCCATCCCCTCCCAGCGGGAGATCGCCGGCGATCTGGACTTATCTTTGGGGACTGTCAACAAAACCATCGGGGAACTGCGGGCCCTCGGGCATCTGTCCTCCCAGGGCCTCACTCCGGAGGGGGCCGCTTTGCTGGAGAGCTTCCGGGTGAAGCGGGCGGTGATCATCGCCGCCGGGTTCGGCTCCCGGATGCTTCCCATCACCCTGAACACCCCCAAGCCTTTGGTGCGGGTCAATGGCCGCCGCATCGTGGATACCCTGCTGGACGCTCTGCTGGCCGTGGACATCCAGGAAATCTACCTGGTGCGGGGCTATCTGGCGGAGCAGTTCGACCAGCTGAAGGCAAAATATCCCACCCTCCGCTTCATCGAAAACCCCCAGTACCGGGAGACCAACAACATCTCCTCCGCCCTGTACGCCTGCGGGCACATGGCCAACGCCTACGTGATGGACGGGGACCTGCTGCTGCGGGACCCCTCCCTCATCACCAAATACCAGTACCGCTCCAACTACCTGGGGGTCCCGGTGGAGGTCACCGACGACTGGTGCCTCCAGGGGAAGGACGGCATCATCACCGGCATCGCCTTGGGCGGCAAGGGCTGCCACCTGTGGGTGGGCCTCTCCTACTGGACCCAGGAGGACGGTGAAAAGCTGGCCCGGGATATCCCCCAGGTGTACGGTTCCCCGGGGGGCAAGGAGCGGTACTGGGACCAGACCCCTTTGGAATATTGCAAAAAAAATTACACCGTGGCCATCCGGGAATGCACCACGGAGCAAATTGTGGAAATCGATAGTTTCAGCGATCTGAAGGCCATTGATAAGGCTTATGATGTGTAAGGGGTCCCCTATGGCTCCCTCTGAGGAGGGAGCTGGCCGCGTAGCGGCCTGAGGGAGAGATAGGTGCTCCTGTCTATCTCCCCTACCCGCCTCCCCAACCTTACTCCCCTTTCCCCAAATGCTCCCCCACCACCGGCCCGGCCAGCCACTTCAGGGGCTCCTTCTGCCCCAAAGCCCACATCAGCTTGCACACCGCCGCCTCCGTGGTCATGTCAAAGCCACTGTGGATGTGGCTGCGCATCATGCCCCGGCCCACCTCGTACACGGAGAAATCCGCCTTTTCGTGGAGGCATTGGCTCACCACCAAAATCTCCAGGCCGCTTTCCTCCAGCTCCTCCAAGGCCTTCACCAGATTCCGCCGGATATAGTGCAGCCCGCCCAAGCCAAAGGCCTCGATCACCAATCCCCTGTACCCGGCCTGCCGCACATAGCGCAGCACCTGGGGGGCGGTGCCGGGGATCAGCTTGAGCAAAAACACCCGGGGGTCCAAGGCCGCCCGGAGCTTGTAGCCCCGCTCCTCCCCAGGGGGCGGGGTAAAAGGCTGGGGGTGGCCGATGTGCATGCCCTCCGCGTCAAAATGCCCGGCCATGGGGCTGTTGATGCTGGCCATGGCGTCCATGGCCGTGGTGTGGGTTTTCACGCAGCGCTCCGCGGACATCAGCTTCTCGTCAAAGCACACATACACCCCGCCCACCCCCTGGC
>JARKQO010000275.1 GCA_029974855.1 Eubacteriales bacterium | reverse complement strand
CCGCCGACATCACCGGGGTGGCCCAGCATCATTTCTTCAACACCCAGGGCTTTTCTCTGGCCTCGGACATCCTCAAATCCCCCCACCACGGGGTGGAGCCCTTCCAGTCGGATTTTCTCAGCGCCGTCTCCCCAAGCCTGGTGGTGATGACCAACACCCCCAAGAGCTCCCAGCGGGCCGGGGCCCAGCTGGCCCGGCGGGGCATCCCCGCCCGGTACTACGGGGAAGGGACCCTGTACCTGGCCACTGACGGAGAGCGGTGGTATGTGCGGCAGGACGGGGGGGAGTACGACGGGGACGAGGGGGGCGGAACGCTGGGGCGCTGCCCCAGACCCCGCCAGGGGTTTCACCCCTGGACCCCACCAGGGCGATGCCCTGGACCCATCATTGCCCCGTTTCACGGGGCAAAAGTTGAATCAAACTCATATCCCCCTGGCGACGCGCAGCGTCGCCAGAAGCGGGGCCTGGGGACGAAGTCCCCGGACAGGGTTTTAGGGACGACAGTCCCTACCGTCCCCTACCCCCGAAACCCCTCTCCGGTCCCCAACAGCCGCAGCCTGTGCAAGGGCCGGGTACACAGCACATACAGAAGCTTGTCATAAAACCGTTCCCGGGGGTACGCCTCCTCCTGGGCATCGGCAATCAGCACGCAATCGAACTCCAATCCCTTCACCACGCTGGCCCCCATCACCTGGACCCCGCCCTGGAAGGTATCGTCCCCCCGGCTTACCAGCCGGGCCTGGGGCAGCAAAGGCAGCAGGGCCTTGTGAAGGGCTTTGGCGTCGCTCTCCTTTTTCACGAGAATGGCAATGGAGAAAAAGCCCTCCCCCAGCCAGCCCTCCACGGCCCGGGCAATGGCGGCGGGGCGTTCCCTGGCGGCCACCCGCTCAAAGGCAGGGGGCTCCCCATGGCGCAGCACAGGGCGTGCCATGATCCCGGGGGAAGCATGGTTTGCCATCAAAGAGAAGGCCAGCTCCATGATCTCCACGGTGCTCCGGTAGCTGGTGGACAAGGTGGCGCAGGTGGGCTGCTGCTCAAAGATGCCCTCCGTGAGATCACTCCAGGAGCGGATGCCCTCGTCCCCGTAGATGCCCTGCCACAAATCCCCCACTAAGGTAAACGCGTCATGGTTCAGCAGCTTGCGCAGAATCTTCACCTGCAAGGGGGATACGTCCTGGGCCTCGTCCACCACCACATGGCGGATGTCCTGGCGGGGATAGCCGTAGAGCCTCTCCCCCAGCCACAGCAAGGCGGGCAGGTCCTCCGTCCCCACCCGTCCCTTGGCCAGCCCCGGCTGGGTGGCGGCCCAAACGGCCTCCGCCCCGGAGCCCTCCCCCTCCAGGGCTGCCCTCTCCCGCCAAAACTCTCCATACACCCCCAACAGCTCCATGGAGTGCCAGGCCCCGTCGTAGC
>JARKQO010000062.1 GCA_029974855.1 Eubacteriales bacterium | reverse complement strand
GGCTCCACCCAAGGGCCCACTGGGCCACGCTTCCCTTCGTGCCTGCACTGCCGTTTGGCCGCTTGCCTCAAGCCCCGCCTCTCGTTCGCTTACCGCTTCGCGGCAGTGCCCACTGGGCACACGCTCACTGACGGCGTCTGGCGGGGTCCAGGGGTGAAACCCCTGGAAAACGTCATCCCCCCCCCCGTCCCCGGCCTAATCCAGCGCCGTGGTGGGCGCGCCGCACTTGAGGCAGGGCTGGAGGTTGCTGTGCTGGCTCAGATCCTTATAGAGGAAGGAGCCCGCCAGGGGAAGGTACTGCTGCTTCACGGAGGAGCACTCCGGGTCCGCGTGGTAGAAGGAGCCGCCGTCCGGGTTGTAGTAGAGCTTGGTATCCCCCGAGGGAACGGGGGTGACGAAGGTGCGGGGGGCGGGGGTGGCCAGGCCGATGGTGGTGGCCCCGCTGGCGTCCGTGGCTTCCACCTGCATGTCGTTGGTGGCCAAGGAGTTGGGGTCCACGTACCATTCCCCGCCTTCCTTCACCATCATGATCATGAACCGGTAGCGCACAGGGTCCTTGCCGTTGTTTTTGTTGATGTAGGCGGACATGGTCACGGTGCGGGAGGTGTCCGCCTCGGAGCCGGAGATGCTTTCGATAGTGTATTCCTCAGGGGTGCGGTTCATCAGCACGTTGAACAGCTGCGCCGCCGGGTTCTCCTTGCTGGTGGCCCAGCTGGGCTGCACCAAGGATACCATGTCCTCGGTGCGGTTGATGGACCAGTACTCCATGAAGGTGATCAGCCGCTGCTCCGCCTCGGATTCGCCCAGGCCAACCGGGGGCGCGGGGGTGACCTCCGGCGGAGCCTGGGTGTAGCCTGCCGCATAGGGGTTGGCGTTCTGCCCGGGCTCCATGGTGGTTTGCGCATTCCTGGGCATGCCGCTGGCCGCGTTGGTCTGTTGGGCGTCTCTGCTTCCCCCCAGCAGCATGGAGAGGATGACGATGCAAAGGGCCGCGTAAACGATGGACAAGGTGGTTCTGGTGGAGGGGATGAACATCTGCCGGTACCACATGGCTCCCAGGCCAATCACGCATAGCACGATGAAGGAATACCGCAGAAAATCCATGGCCGGGGCCACAAACATACAGGGAATGAACAGCAAGGGCAAAATGCCAAAGAGGTAGAACAGCAGCACCTTATCCCAATCCATGGGCTGGCGCTGGGCCTTGGGGGCCGCCGGGGGGGAGAAGGGGCCCTGGGCCATGGCGGGCATCATGGGCTGCATCCCCGGTTGCATGGCGGCCTGCATCCCCGGCTGCATGGCGGATGGCATCCCCGGCTGCATGCCCATGGGCTGGGCTCCCATCCGTGGGGTGTTCATGCCCTGGCCCAGAGGGGGCGAGAATGGGCCGGACATCACGGGGGAGAAGCCCCCTGGGGCGAAGGTTCCCGCAGGAGCCTGGCCCATGGGGTGAAAGGGCGTCATGGAAGGGCCGCCTTCCGGGGGCCGGTAGGCGGCAGGCTGCCCAGGCATGGGTTGGGCCATCATGCCGGGGGAAGGGGCTTGGCCCAGGGAGGGGGGGATATACCCCTGCTGCCGGGGCGAGAAGGAAGGGGTCGAGGGAACGGAAACCAAAGGCGAGTTGCCCAAGGGTGGCAAAGGCTGGCCCTGGGTGGGGACGGACTGCAAAAAAGAGGGGCTCCCGAAGGGCAATGGCTGCGGAGCCATGGGGAGGGAGCCCTGGTGCATTCCCTGGATTCCCTGGGGAGAGGGATTGTAAGCGGGGGAGGGAAAAGAACCCATAGCGCCGGGAAAGGCGCCGGGGGCAAAGGG
Organism: Eubacteriales bacterium; assembly: GCA_029974855.1. The sequence goes on along the minus strand of JARKQO010000062.1, from coordinate 2,917 downwards.
AAGGGCGGAGGTTTGGATGGGGCCCGTTATGGGGGGCATGGCCGGTACCTCCGGAAAGGGAACCTGCGTAAAATCCGGCGCGGAAGGCTGGGGGGCCACAGGCACCTTCTTTTGAGCACCACGCTTTTGCATGCCATAGGTGGGCGTGCTGGCGTATTTCATACGCTTGCTTGCGTTCATGGGACATCTCCTAACAGGCCGTCTGATTCAATACAGGAAGAAACCGGTCTATGGGCAGACTCCATAGTATTATAGCACATATTGCTGCAATGTAAACATAGACCTGAAAAGATGTGAAAAACAAGTGACGATTTGATAACAAAATTTGGAAGGTCTACGCCTCTTTTCTTTTCCTGCCCCCTATCTAGTGGAAAAACCCGCGCTTTGCCCATGAGGCTATGGAGAATTGTAACATTTTTGGAAAACTTTGTGGGGCGGTTGAAATCCCTTGGCGGGGAGAAAAATGTTCCCGGAGGGACGTTGCGCAAAGAGGCAGCTTCATGTATAATGACCATGATTGTCATGCTTTGCATGGCAATATCCGTTGCCGGTGACGCGTCTACCGTTGCAAGGAGGCTTTGTGAGAAGAATGGAATGCAAGATCAGGAATGAAATCGGTACGATCTATATTACCGAGGATGTGATGCTCAAGGTCGTGGGGTATGCGGCCCTGGAGTGCTACGGCATCGTAGCCATGTCCAGCAAGCGGGCCAAGGACGGCCTTGTGCAGTGGCTGGGCCGTGAAAACCTGACCAAGGGCGTGCAGCTGCGCCTGGTGGACGATATGCTGGACGTGGATCTGTTTATCATCGTCGAATATGGAATTTCCATCGCCGAGGTCTGCAAGGCCATCGTAGAGACGGTTCGTTATAAGCTGGAGAGCATGACCGGCGTGAAGGTGCGCCGGGTGAATATCTCCGTGGAAGGCGTGCGCGTCTAATTTTGCATCAGGAGGAAACACCGTTGATACAGACCAAAACGATCGATGGCCTGCTGCTGCGCGATATGGTTTCCGCGGGCGCGGCCATGTTGGAGAGAAACCGCGAAGCGGTGGACGCTCTCAACGTTTTTCCTGTTCCGGATGGAGATACGGGCACCAACATGTCGCTGACCATGATGTCGGCCATGAAGGAGATCAGCAATAAAGAATACCTCAGCGCCGGGCAGGCGGCGGACGCCTTGGCCAAGGGCGCTTTGCGGGGCGCCCGGGGCAACAGTGGCGTCATCACCTCCCAGCTGTACCGGGGCTTTGCCCGGGCCCTGGAGGGCCTGGACCGGATCACCCCCCTTCAGTTTGCCCACGCCTTAAAAAGCGGCGCGGAGACGGCCTACAGGGCCATGATGAAGCCCAAGGAAGGCACCATCCTTACCGTGGCCCGGGTCATCGCCGAGGACGCCATCCGCCAGGCGGAAAAGCAGCCCGACGATTATGACGCGCTGTTCCACGTGATCCTCACCACCGGCGACGCCATTTTGAAAAAGACCCAGCAGATGCTTCCGGCTCTGACCCAGGCCGGGGTGGTGGACGCGGGCGGGCGCGGCCTGCTGCTGATCTACATGGGCTATGCCGCCACCCTCCGGGGGGAGGAGATTCCCCAGGAGCGGATCGATTTCTCCGCGGACGGGGAAGCGCCCTTTGACGACGACCACGACTCCTTGGGGGACATCGAGTTCGCCTATTGTACGGAGTTCTTGATCCAAAACCTCTTCCCGGACATTTTGGATGAGGATGTGGATTCCTTCCGCCGCCGCCTGAACCGCATTGGGGATTGCGTGCTGGTGGTGGGGGATCTGTCCTTGGTGAAGGTGCACGTGCACACCAACGAGCCGGGCAAGGCGCTGGAATACGGCCAATCGTTGGGCGAGCTGGTGAACTTGAAGATCGAGAACATGGTGCAGCAGCGCCGGGATAAGCAAGGAGCTTCCGGCAAGCCCGCCCAGGAGGAGGAGCCCCCCAAGGAATTCGGCATGGTGGCCGTGTCCATGGGAGACGGCTTCAACAAGATTTTCGCGGATTTGGCCGTGGACCAGATCGTGGAGGGCGGCCAGACCATGAACCCCAGCATCGAGGATTTGTTCGGGGCTATCCAGAAGGTCCGGGCCAAGTGCGTCTTTGTGCTGCCCAACAACGGCAACGTGATTCTGGCGGCCCAGCAGGCTGCGGAGCTGTCCGAGGATAAGGAAGTCCATGTGATCCCCACCAAGAACGTGGCCATGGGCATTGCCGCTGCGGTGGCCTTCCAGCCGGACCACAGCGGGGAGGACAACGCCCGGCGCATGGAGGAAGCGGCCCAGCGGGTACGCACCGGCATGGTGACCTTCGCCGTGCGGGATACGGAGCTGGAGGACCTGCACATCAAGCAGGGGGACATCATCGGCCTGTACAACGGCAGGATCCAGGTGGTGGGCCATGACGTTCACGACGTGACCACGGAGCTGATGAAGGCCATCATGACCGAGGACGACGGGCTGATTACCGTGTACTACGGCAAGGACGTGGCCGAGGCGGATGCCCGCGCCCTCACCGATGAAATCGCGGACGAGTACGACGAGTGCGACGTGGAGATGCACCGGGGCGGACAGCCTTTGTACTATTACCTGGTGTCTGTGGAGTAACCATGGAGTTGGCGGCACTGCAAGGCGTGGGAAAAGCGAGGCTTACCGCACTCAACGCAACGGGGATTTTCTCGTTGCGTGATCTTTTGTTTTCCTTTCCCCTGCGCTACAAGGACGCGGCCCAGGCGCTTCCCCTGTGCCAAGCCCGGGTCGGGGAATACGGCTGCTTTTTCCTGCGCCGGGCCGGGGAGCCCAAGCTGGCGCGCTTTGGGAAAACCGTGCGGGTCACCAGCCTGTGGGAGGACGACACCGGGAAGCTGACCTGCTGCTGGTTCAACCAGCCCTGGCGGAAGCAAGCGTT
>JARKQO010000048.1 GCA_029974855.1 Eubacteriales bacterium | reverse complement strand
AATGATCGTGGTGGACACCCTGAGCATCTCCGCCCCCCAGAGCTTGCTGATCCTGGAGGCCTACCGGCAATACGACCAGGGCAAATCCATGGAAGAGGTGGCTGCCTGGGTGGAGGCCAACAAACTCCGCGCCCAAGCCTGGTTCACCGTGGATGACCTGAAATACCTCCGCCGGGGAGGGCGCATCAGCGCCGTGGCAGCCACCTTGGGCACCGCCCTGGACTTGAAGCCCATCATCATCCTGAACAAGGCCGGAAAGCTGGTCAGCGCGGACAAGGTGCGGGGCCGCAAGGCAGCGCTGCGCCTCATCGCGGACAAGACCGTCGAGAATATCCTGGACCCGGAGAACCAAACCCTCATCCTGATGCACGCGGACGCCCCGGAGGACGCGGCCCGGCTGGAGGCGCTGATCCGGGAGCGGGTGCCCTCCATCGGGGGCATTGAAACCATCTATGTGGGCCCGGTGATCGGGGCGCACTGCGGGCCGGGGACCATCGCCTCCTGCTTCATGGGCAAGGAACGCACCGCCTGATAAGGTCAGGCTGACACGAACAAGGCAGAAAACCAGAAACAAAGGGTTGCGGCAAGCATGGATTTTGCCGCAACCCTTTTATTTATATATCTTTCCCCAAGCCCCTCTTGGAACCTGCTCTGAGAAGCCGATTAACCATATCAAGAGTTGGGTGCAGGGCATAGCCCTGCCGGGTCAAGGGCGGAGCCCTTGCGTAACCCCACCCCGTCCGTACCCCCCCTCGTCCGTACCCTCCCCCCGCTACTTCCGCATCCGCTCCCGGGTCCTCCGCTTCTTGATCTGGGGCTTTTGGATGGCGGGGGTTTTGTCCCCCTTGAGCTCGAAGAGTTGGTCCCGGAGCTTAGCGGCCTGTTCGAAGTCCAGGGCCTTGGCGGCGGAGAGCATGCGGTCCTCCAGGCTTTGGAGCAGCTGGAGCTTCTCCTCCTCGCTGAGGCCCTCGGGGGCGTGCTCGGCAAAGTCGCTGGTGATTTTCAGCAGGGCCTGGACGGTGCTTTTGACGCTTTGGGGCGTGATGCCGTGGAGGCGGTTGTAGGCCTCCTGGAGGGCGCGGCGGCGGTTGGTTTCGTTCATGGCCCGCATCATGCTGTCGGTGAGCTGGTCGCCGTAAAGTATGACCCGGCCGTCCACGTTGCGGGCAGCCCGGCCAATGGTCTGGATCAGAGAGGTTTCGCTGCGGAGGAAGCCCTCCTTGTCCGCGTCCAAAATGGCCACAAGGGCCACCTCGGGCATGTCCAGGCCCTCCCGGAGGAGGTTGATGCCCACCAGCACGTCGAACTCGCCCAGGCGCAGGTCCCGGATAATCTCGGTGCGCTCCATGGTCTGGATGTCGCTGTGGAGGTAGCGGACCTTGATGTCCAGGCTGGCCAGGTAATCGGTGAGGCTTTCGGCCATGCGCTTGGTGAGGGTGGTGACCAGCACCCGGTGGCCCTGGGTGATGGTCTTGCGGACCTCCCCCACCAGTTCGTCCACCTGGCCGGTGGCTGGGCGCAGGATCACCTGGGGATCGATGAGGCCCGTGGGGCGGATGATCTGCTCCACGGTGTTTTCGCTAAGGTTCAGCTCGTAGGGGGCGGGGGTGGCGCTGACGTAGACCACCTGATGGACCCGCTCCAGAAACTCGTCAAAGAGCAAAGGCCGGTTGTCAAAGGCGGAGGGAAGGCGGAAGCCGTACTCCACCAGGTTTTCCTTCCGGGCCCGGTCGCCGTTGTACATACCCCGCACCTGGGGCACGGTGACGTGGCTTTCGTCGATGAAGAGCAGAAAATCCTTGGGAAAGTAGTCCAGGAGGGTATAGGGGGTGTCCCCGGGCTTGCGGCCGTCAAAGTAGCGGCTGTAGTTTTCGATGCCGGTGCAGTGGCCGATCTGGCGCAGCATCTCGATGTCGTAGCGGGTGCGCTGCTGGAGGCGGAGGGCGTAGAGGGGCTGCTCCTGGTCCTTGAGCTCCTGGACCCGGATGGCCAGGTCGTGCTCGATGGTGTCGATGTTGGCGTTCATCTTTTCCCGATCCATGGCATAGTGTGTGGCGGGGAAAACCAACGCGTGCTCCAGGGAGGAGAGCACGTTGCCGGTGATCACCTCGATCTCCCGGATGCGCTCGATCTCGTCCCCAAAGAACTCCACCCGCAGGGCATGGTCCTTGGCGTTGGCGGGGATGATTTCCAGCACGTCTCCCCGGACCCGGAAGCTGCCCCGCTCAAACGCGAAATCATTGCGCTCATACTGGATCTCCACCAGCCTGGCGATGAGCTTGTCCCGGCCCAAAGCCATGCCCGGGCGCAGGCTCACCATCATGCCCTCGTACTCGCTGGGATCGCCCATGGAGTAGATGCAGCTGACGCTGGAGACGATGATCACATCCTTGCGCTCCCGCACGGCGGCTGTGGCGCTGTGGCGCAGGCGGTCGATCTCCTCGTTGACGGAAGAGTCCTTTTCGATGTAGGTATCAGTGGCGGCGATGTAGGCCTCCGGCTGGTAGTAATCGTAATAGGAAACAAAATACTCCACGGCGCTGTCGGGGAAGAAGGCGCGGAGCTCGCTGCACAGCTGGGCGGCCAAGGTCTTGTTGTGGGCCAGCACCAAGGTGGGCTTTTGCACCTTTTCGATGATGGAGGCCATGGTAAAGGTTTTGCCGCTGCCGGTAACGCCCAGCAAAACCTGGTTTTTTTTTCCCTCCCGAACGCCCCGGGCCAGGGAATCGATGGCTGCGGGCTGATCGCCGCTGGGGGGATAGGGGGCTTTTAACACAAATCGATTCATGCCGTCTTCTCCTTGGTACAGGCTGGGGATGGTAAGAGGGGGCCGAGGGTTTTTCATTATAGCATTTTTCGGTTCAATTGGAAACGCCGGTCTTTTGAAATGATTCCCAGGGACAGCTTGGCGGAAGAAGCTCCCCGCGCGCTCATGCATCCAAGGATTGTGCCCAGGGCCGAAGAATCGAAGCTTTCAAATGGTTTCCACGGGTTATGCCGGGAGGTTGCTTCGGTCAAAATGGGAGCGACGGGAGGGAATGAACATGACCAAACCTTGGGTTGACCGGGTTTTCGTACCGTGGGGCTGGCTGCGCAATAAGGTGGTGAGACCGTGGCAAACTATCGAATCCATCATAGTCCGCGCCTGAGCGGCGAGGTGGAGGTGAGCACGGCCAAAAACGCGGTGCTGCCCATTCTGGCAGCTGGGCTTTTGACAGAGGAGCCGCTGGTGGTTCGGGATGTGCCGCGCATTACCGACGTGGACATTTTGCTCCAAATTCTGGAGGATTGCGGGGCCCAGGTAGAGCGCAGCGGCAGGGATGTGTCCGTGTGCGCGGCGAACCCCTCCAGCCCTGAGAACGAGGCCACCATCCGCAAGCTTCGGGCCAGCGTGTTGGTGCTGGGGCCTATTTTGGCCAGAAGCGGCAGCGCCTGCGTGTTCTTGCCGGGGGGCTGCGCCATCGGCCAGCGGCCCATTGATTTGCATGTAAAGGGCATGCAGGCCATGGGGGCTGTGGTCCATGCCCATGGAGGGCGGAGGCAGCTTTCCGGCAGGCTGGTGGGGGAGCGGTTCTATCTGGATTTGCCCAGCGTGGGCGCTACGGAAAACCTGATGATGGCCGCCACCTTGGCCCAGGGCCAGACCATTTTGGAAAACGCCGCCAAGGAGCCGGAGATCACGGATTTGGCGGAGTGCCTGAACGCCATGGGAGCGCGGGTCACGGGAGCGGGCACGGCCACCGTGGTGATCGACGGGGTGAAAAGCCTCCATGGGGCAATGTACAAACCCATCCCGGACCGGATCGAGGCGGGCACGCTGCTGTGCGCCGCGGCCATTACCCAGGGCAGCGTGCTGATCCGGGAGGCCAAGCCCGAGCACATGCGGGCGGTGATGTTCAAGCTGAAGGAAGCGGGTGTGGGCATCCGGGAGACCCCGGCGGGCATCCGGGTCAGCGGCACGGCCCTGTCGCCCTTTGAAGCCCGCACCTTAGCCTACCCCGGCTTTCCCACGGACATGCAGGCCCCCATGATGGTGGTGGGCCTGAAATGCCACGGAACCAGCATTTTGGCGGAAACTGTCTTTGAAAACAGGTTCATGCACGCCACGGAGCTGTGCCGCCTGGGGGCCCGGATTCGGATTGAGAACCACTTCGCCTTGGTGGAGGGCGGCCATAGCCTGCTGGGGGCCACGGTGACCAGCACGGATTTGCGGGCCGGGGCGGCGCTGATGCTGGCGGGGCTCATTGCCGAGGGGGAGACGATGCTCCAGGACCCCTCCGCCCATATCGAGCGGGGCTATGAGGACCTGCCCCGCAAGCTGCGGCAGCTGGGGGCCAAGGTGGAGGAATGCTAGGGAAGGGGGGACGGGGGGAGGAACGGCCAGGGGACGCTGTCCCCTGGACTCCTGCCAGGGCTATGCCCTGGACCCATCATTGCCCACGCTACGCGTGGGCAAAAACAAAATTGCCGAGGACACGTGGAATGCCTTTGGATGGACGGTACGGCTTGCGCAAATCCTTCCGGCAGGTGTATGATACTGGATAAGCCATGGACCGCCGGTTTTCCGTCTGCAACCGGGGAACGGGAGGGCGGTCCATTCCCAATGCTAAGGAGGAGGAGGTCGGCGCGGCGGCGGAAGCCTTTCCTGCCGCGCCGGAATGCCCTATGAAGGATCTTGCGTACTACAACGGACGGGTTACGGGCCTTACGGAGATGATGATCCCCATGAACGACCGGGCCGTATACTTTGGCGACGGAGTGTACGACGCGGGCTATGTGCGCAACGGCGTTTGCTTTGCCCTGGGGGACCATGTGGACCGGTTCTTTAACAGCTGCAAGCTGCTGGAGATGGAACCCGGCATGACGAAGGACCAGCTCACGGGGCTGCTGAAGGACCTGATCTCCAAAATGGACAGGGAGATTCGGGACGCGATCCTGTACTTCCAAATGTCCCGGGGCACAGCCCCCCGCAAGCATGACTTTCCCGATCCCCCTGTCCCCCCCAATCTGCTGGTGTCCATCACCCCCCTTACGCCCCGGCCCCGGCCGGACCGGGAATTTCGGCTGATCACCAAAGAGGATACCCGCTTTGCCCATTGCAACATCAAAACCCTGAACCTGCTGCCCAACGTGCTGGCCAGCCAGCGGGCCAAGGAGGCGGGCTGCGACGAATGCGTGCTGCACCGGGAGGGCTGGGTTACGGAATGCGCCCATAGCGGGCTGGCTGTGCTGGTGGGCGGCACAGTGGTGACAACGCCGCTGAGCCAGTGGATTTTGCCCAGCATCACCCGCAAGCATCTGCTGAAGCTCTGCCGGGAGTTGGGCATTCCCGTGGAGGAGCGGGCCTATTCCCTGGAGGAGCTGATGGGAGCGGACGAGGTGATGGTCCTGAGCTCCTTGGCCCTGTTCACCCGGGCCTATGAAATCGACGGCAAGCCCGTGGGCGGCCATGGGACGGAGCTGTTCCAAAAGCTCAGGAAAGCCTATCTGGATTGGTTTGAGAGGGAAACCGGTTATTGATAATAGGAATTGGGGGTGAGCACATGCTCCTCCTGGGGGTTGATCTGCCCCAAAGGCCGGTCCGCCAGCATCACGGCCCGCTGGATGGCAAAGTGGCCGTAGCGGGCCCGAATGTCGTCGATGGCCTCCTCCAGCAGCAGGTGCTTTTGGCGCTGGGCGTCCTGGGGCAAAAAGGACAGCTGCAGCACGGCCCCCGCCGGGGAGAGGCCGCTGACGCTGATCCCCAAGGACCGCAGGGGCGTTCCCTCCCGCCAGGATTCCTGGAGCAGGCCGTAGGACAGGGCGAACACATCCACGCTGCAGCTGGTGTCAAAATCTGCCCGGCACTGCCGCTGGCAGGCTTTCAACTGGGCGTCCCGCATCCATAGCTGCACGGTGCGGCCCACCACCCCCTGCTTGCGCATCCGGGAGGCCACGCTTTCGCACAGGCCGTAGAGGGTCACCCGGGCGTCCTGCCAGGTGAGGATGTCGTGGGCGGCGGTGATGGAGTTTCCCACGCTTTTCAGGGGGGCCCCTTCCCCGATGGCGGGAATAGCCCCCCCGTCCTCCCCCCGGGCAAAGCCGCTGAGGGTGAGGCCGGTTTTTCCCAGCAAAGCCTTGAGCATCTCCGGGGGCGCGGCGGCCAGCTGCCCCACGGTATACAGGCCCACGCTGTTGAGCTTGCGGGTGGTGGCGGGCCCCACAAACACCAGCTCCCCCACGGGCAGGGGGTCCAGCACGGCCTTGCGGTTCTCCTGGCAGACCAAGGTGACCGCGTCGGGCTTTTTGAGATCGCTGCCCAATTTGGCGAAGATCCGGTTGTCGCTGACCCCGATGCTGGCGGTGAGCCCCGTTTCCTCCCGGATGGTATGGCGCAGATGGTTGGCGATGCCCAGCCCCTGGTCGTAGTCCATGCCGGGGCCGCTGATGTCCAGCCAGGCCTCGTCGGTGCCAAAGGGCTGCACATGGTCCGTATACCGGCTGAAGATGCCCCGCACCCGGCGGCTGTAGTCCAAAATGCTCTCCAAAGAGGGGGGAATGGTTTGGAGGTCCGGGCAGAGCTGCCGGGCCTGCCAGATTACCTGGCCGGTTTTGACCCCCTTGCGCTTGGCCGCCATGTTCTTGGCCAGCACGATGCCGTGGCGCAGGGAGGGATCGCCGCAGACCGCCAGGGGAACCTCCCGCAGGGCGGGCCGGTTCAGGCAGGCCACCGAGGCGTAGAAGTTGTTCAGATCCGCGTGGAGGATCAGCTTGCGGGGCATGGGGGCCACCTGCCTTTGGGGAAGTATCGAACATCCGTTCTCAATCATTATACAAACGGCAGTTCCCTTTTGCAAGAGCAAGATATGGGAGGCAGCGGCCCCAGGGCACACAAGCCATGGGGGAACATAGCATGGGAAGGGTGGCCTTGAGCCATGGCGCAGGAAAACCTGTTGCTTTGCCCAAAAGCGTGTTATACTAATTGGTACGAGAAGGGGGACGCCATTTCAAGGCCGCCGAAAAAGGCGGTTTTTCCGCCTCGGAGCGTGAAGCACAATGAAGCGAGGCGAGATTTATATGGCCAATCTGGACCCTGTGGTAGGCAGCGAACAGGGCGGGGTGCGGCCGGTGCTGATTATTCAGAACGACATGGGAAACCAACACGGCACCACAGTGATCGTAGCGGCGCTGACCGCCCAGCCCAAGCGGCCCACCATGCCTACCCATGTGCCGGTGCCCGCGGGCCAAGGGGGCCTGTGGCGGGATTCCATGGTGCTGACCGAACAGGTGCGTACTTTGGAGAAAACCCGGCTCATCCGCCTGCTGGGCAACGTATCCCTGGAGGTGATGGATCAGGTGAACCGGGCGCTGGGGGTGTCCCTGGCGATGAGAGACTTGATGTAGGGTACATCAGCCAACCCCCGGGGGAGCG
>JARKQO010000036.1 GCA_029974855.1 Eubacteriales bacterium | reverse complement strand
CGGCTGCTTTTTCCTGCGCCGGGCCGGGGAGCCCAAGCTGGCGCGCTTTGGGAAAACCGTGCGGGTCACCAGCCTGTGGGAGGACGACACCGGGAAGCTGACCTGCTGCTGGTTCAACCAGCCCTGGCGGAAGCAAGCGTTAATGAACCGGACCCATGCCTTGGTCTATGGCCGGGTGGAGCGCTACGGCGGCCAGTGGCAGATGGTGAACCCCAGCCTGGAGGAGGAGAACCGGATCATCCCGGTGTACCGGCCCATCGAAGGGCTGCCCCAAAGGACCCACGAGAGCCTGACCCGGCAGGCCCTGGCCTATGTGGAGGAAACCTGCCCGGAGACATTGCCCGAGAGTCTGCGGCAGGCCCATGAGCTGATGGGTCAGGCCCAGGCGGTGCGCGCCTTGCACGCGCCGGAAAGCATGGAGCAGGTGAAGGCCGCCAGGCGGCGGATCGCCTTTGAGCAGATGCTGCTGTACCAGGCGGCGGTGCGCAGGCTGAAGGGCTTGCGCAAACAGGCCTTTCCTCTGGACGCCTCCCCACAGCGGCAGGAGGAATACTGGAGGCGGCTGCCCTTTGCCCCCACCGGGGCCCAGCGCCGCACCCTGGCGGAAATCGCCCGGGACATGGCCTCGGAAACCGCCATGGGGCGGATGGTTCAGGGGGACGTGGGCTGCGGCAAAACCGCCATTGCCCTGGGGGCCATGGAACTGTGCGTGCGCAGTGGATACCAGGCGGCCTTGATGGCCCCTACGGAGATTCTGGCCAGGCAGCACTATGAAAGCGCCCAGCCCTTCTTTCAGCGCCAGGGGATTGCCTGCGGCCTGCTGGTGGGGGGCATGCCCCCCCAGGAGCGGCGGGAGGCCCTGGCGCGGCTGGCCGGGGGGCAGTGGCAGGCGGTAATCGGCACCCACGCCCTGATCAGCAAAGACGTGGCCTACCGGAACCTGGCGCTGTGCGTCACCGACGAGCAGCACCGCTTCGGGGTCAGCCAGCGCACCGCGCTGCTGAACAAGGGCACCAGCGGCCAGGGGGAAGAAGCCCGGGCCCCCCATTTGCTGGTGATGTCCGCCACCCCCATTCCCAGAACCTTGGCTTTGGTGATGTTCGGGGATCTGGATGTGTCCGTGGTGGACGAGCTGCCCCCGGGACGCTTGCCGGTGACGACCCGCATCGTGCCCGAGGGCAAGCGGGAGGGGATGTACGCCTTTTTGCGGGAGAAGCTCGGGCAGGGAAGGCAGGCCTACATCGTGTGCCCCCTGGTGGAGGAAAGCGAGGCTTTGGAGGCCGTGAAGGCGGTCACCACCCATGTGGCGGAGCTGGCGGCCGGGCCCTTGAAGGGCTTCTCCTTGGGCCTGACCCATGGACAGCAGCCCCCGGCGGAGAAGGAAGCGGCGTTGGGGGCCTTTGCCCGGGGGAAGCTCCAGGTGCTGGTGGCCACCACGGTGATCGAGGTGGGGGTGAACGTGCCCAACGCTACGGTGATGATCATCGAGGACGCGGACCGCTACGGCCTGGCCCAGCTGCACCAGCTGCGGGGCCGGGTGGGCCGGGGGGCGGAGCAGAGCTGGTGCTTCTTGCTGGCTATGGACAACGAGCGCTTGCGGGCCCTGACCGGCACCAACGACGGCTTTGCAATCGCCCGGAAGGATTTTGAGCTGCGGGGCCCGGGGGAGATTCTGGGGACCCAGCAGCACGGGGTCAGCCCGGTGGCGGGAGGGCTGGTGTTTGGGGACATGGCCTTGCTGTACGAGGCCGCCCATTGCGTGGAACATCTGGAGGCGGACCCGGCCCAAAGCCAGGTGTGGGAGGCCTTGCAGCTCCAGGCGGAGCAATACCTGGGGGATGTGGCCCAGCGGATCTCCATGAACTGATTGTTGTCTATCCTGGCATACCAATGAAATCCGGAAGAAGGGAATGACCCGATGCTCAGGGCAAACCAAGGCTTTTCCATTCAACCCAGCCCAAAACCATGGGAACCCGCCGATCTGCTGCTTTGCTTCCAGGGGGAGGCGGTGCTGCTGCCCCAGGCTCCCGAGGCGGAGCTTTCTTTGCCTACCGTGGGGGAGCTTCTGCCCCTGCTGCCCCCGGAGCTGGCGCAGCGGGGAACCTTGCTGTGCCAGGACCAGGAGACCCGCCTCTACGGGCTGGACGTGGAAGAAGGTTGGACGCCCCCGGAGGGAAGCGGATTCGCCTTTCAGCCCGTGGCCGTGTTTCGCCGCCTGCCCCGGGAGCAGGATAGCTTTTGGCTCATCACCGCCTATCACCTGGTGGTGTGGGCCAGGCGAAACCGCTTTTGCGGAGCCTGCGGCCAGCCCCTGGCGCCGCTGGCCTCGGAGCGGGCTCTGGGTTGCCAAGGATGCGGCCAGGTGGCATACCCCACTGTTTCTCCGGCAGTCTCCGTGGCCATTACCCAGGGGGACCGGCTGCTGATGGCCCGGAACGCCCGGGGCGCCTTCCATCACTTTTCCCTGATCGCCGGCTATGTGGAGCCGGGGGAGAGCCTGGAGGACACTGTGCACCGGGAGGTGATGGAGGAGGTGGGGCTGCGGGTGAAGAACCTGCGCTATGTGGGCAGCCAGCCCTGGGGCCTGAGCCAGTCGCTGATGGTGGGCTTCCACGCGGAGCTGGAGGGCGGCGATGAGATCACCTTGCAGGAAAGCGAGCTGGCGGAGGCCCGGTGGTTCCACCGCAGCGAGATCGCGCCCAACCCCAACCCCCTTAGCCTGTCCTTTACCATGATCGAAAGCTTCCGGGCTGGAACGCTGCCCTAAGAGGGAGGGAGAACGGACATGCATGTAAACGTCATCATGGTGTTTGACCCACAGAAAAGCCGGGTGCTGATGTGCCTGCGGCGGAAGAACCCCTTTCAGGGGCTGCTGAACTTTGTGGGGGGAAAGGTGAGGCCCGGGGAGGACCCTTTGGAGGCCGCCTACCGGGAGCTGTGGGAGGAAACCGCCATTTCCAGGGAGCAGATCACCCTGGCCCATGTAATGGACCTGCGCTATCCCTTGGCGGATGAGTTTTTGCAGGTCTACACCGGGACCCTGAAGGGCGAAGCGGAGGTTTTTGGCGACGAAAACGAATTGGTCTGGGTGGATGTGAGGGAGGATTTCTCCGATACCGCCCGCTTTGCCGGGTACGGCAACATTTACCATATGATGAAGTATCTGGAGGCCTACGAAGGGCAATTGAAATAGCAAATCGGCAAGGTTAAAAAGAGCCGTTGGCCCTTTTCTGGATCAACAGCTCTTTTGACTGCGTGCAACGCGGTCAATGATGGGTCCAGGGCATAGCCCTGGTGGGTGTCCAGAGGGCAAAGCCCTCTGGTCGT
>JARKQO010000034.1 GCA_029974855.1 Eubacteriales bacterium | reverse complement strand
ACGTTCCTTCGCGGAGGCCAAAGAGCTCCATGGCCTGCGCTATGCCCGCATGCTTGGCCTGGCGGGCATGTACGAGCAGAGCTTCCTCACCGCCGCTGTCCAGAACATGAAACGCATCGCCAAAGCTTTTCCTCCTCTCTTTGATTCTATTTTCCTCTTCTTGAATATGTTCAAAGGGCATGATTTCGCGCAAAAATCATGCCCTTTGTCGATCGTCTGAGCCGCCGCGCGACAGCGCGGCGGCTTTTGCCGTTCCATCTCTTTTTGCCATGCACAAAATTGTGCATTATTTCGTGGTGATGGCTGAGAGCTATCTAAAATGGGTCCAGCATCATGCTGGTTTTTCACTCCGGAAAGGTGCAGGCCACCACGGCGTAGCCCATATTGTCGTACCCGGCCTCGTAGGCGGCGCCCTCGGGGATGGGGAAGCTGACGTACCCGTCGGTGAGGGGCAGGCAGAGGATCAGATACCGGGGCGCGCTTTGGTCGTGGATCAGCAGCGCCTTTTTTTCGTGGAGCAGCGCCAGGTAGGCCTCCAGGTCCAGATCCAGGTAGGTCATGGCGGTGCTGTGGGCCACCCCCACGTAGCGGAACTGGTAGGCCCGGTAGGGGTTGTCGTTCTCCCCGGGGAAGCGGCGGACGAAGCCGTAGCGCCAGGCGTTGGTGAGCAAAAAGCGGCCTTGCTCCGTGCGGGCCAAGGGCCGCTGGTCCGCGGCCCCCTCCCAGGGGGTGTACAGGCGGATTTCCACGGTGTACTGCTGCTGGAAATCGCTGGTGCGGGGATCGTCCACCTCCTGGCGGGCCAGCTCCACGGCCTCCTGCAAAGGCATGGAGGCGGCGTGGACCTTCACCCGCTCCAGCTGGAGCTCCCGCTGCTGGGCGTCGCTGAGGGTGCCCCGGGAGATGCCCAGGCCCTCCACGCCCTTTTGCCTGGCGAAGAGGAAGAACTGGTACAGGGCGTCGATGGTCTCCCGGCCCGCCTTCAGCTCCAGGTTGCGCACGGGCACGATGCCCTTGCCCGCCGCCGCGATGCTGAGGACGTTGGCCCCGGGGGCGTCGGGGGGCAGGGGATGCTCCCGGTTCAGCAGCATGATGTTGCCCCGCATCAGCTCGCTCTGGGGAAAGGTGACCTCCCGGTAGGGAACCTGGGGATACTGGTAGCTGACGGCGCTGTTGGCTCGCACCGCAGGCTCCCGGGGGGGCAGCTGGACGGCCTCGCTGAGGGCCGGCATTACGGGGAAGTCCGCCGGGGGGGTGTGGTAGCGCATCAGCAGCAGCCCGGTGATGCCCAAAGCCACCACCCCCAAGGACAGGGCTGCCCAGGGGAGGCGCTTCTTCCCCGGGGCGGGCCTGGGGAAGGCCTGGGGCGTGAGGCACTGGGCCCCCCAGCAGGGCGGGCGGCGCTTGGGCATGCGCCAAGCCTGTTTGCGCCATTCCCGTTCGGTGAGAATCCCCTCCCGCATGCCTGTCACCCCCTCTGAAAGCTAGGCTTTCCGCAAGATGACAGAGATATGCATGGAACGTTTCGCTGAAGCGGGCGGGGCCCGCAGCCTTGACAAGGGGGAGCCGCCCGGGGTATCCTGATCCCAACAGGAAAAACCCAAGGAGGAGAGCCCTGATGCTGTTCGTATGCCACCCCACATGCACCACATGCCAAAAGGCCCGGGCCTTTCTAACGGACCGGGGCCTGGCCTATGAGTCGCGGGATATTCAGCGGGAGAACCCCACTTTGGAGGAGCTGCGGGCCTGGCACGCCCAAAGCGGCCTGCCCCTGAAGCGGTTTTTCAACACCAGCGGGCTGCGGTACAGGGACTTGGGCCTGGCCGAAAGGCTGCCCGCCATGAGCGCGGAGGAGCAATATGCCTTGCTGGCCACGGACGGCATGCTGGTGAAGCGCCCGATTTTGGTGGGGGATGATTTTGTTCTGGTGGGCTTTAAGCGGGGGGAGTGGGAGGAGAGGGTGTAGGATATGGGGTCGGGAGGGATGCGGAGGCCTGTGTATTTCTCCCTCAGTCGGCCTGCGTCCAGCCGGCCAGTAAATACAAAACAGCCCGCGCCAGCGACTCTCGCCGCTGACACGGGCTTTCAAGGTTGGTTTCCAAAAGGTGGGTTTCCAAAGGGACGTGTCCCTTTGGCAGGGATGCAAGGGGCAGCGCCCCTTGCCCCCGTCCTCGTCCCCTACCCCCTAATCACAGTCCCCGTCTTCCCTTCCACGCCTTCCCCGGCCTTCTCCAGCAAGGTAATCAGCGCGTACCGCCCCTTCCCACTCTGGGCGAAGTCCAAAGCGGCCTCCACCTTGGGCAGCATGGAGCCGGGGGCGAAGTGCCCCTCCTGGATGTAGCGGCGGGCGTCCTGTGGGGTGATTTCGTCCAGCCATTGCTGGTCCGGCTTGCCGAAGCGGATGGCAACCTTTTCCACGGCGGTAAGGATGATCAGGCAGTCCGCGTCCAACATTTTCGCCATGCACGCGCTGGCGAAGTCCTTGTCG
>JARKQO010000567.1 GCA_029974855.1 Eubacteriales bacterium | reverse complement strand
GGGCTGGATCCCCGCAAAATTCTGGTGTGCCATACCGACTGGAGGACGGAGAACTTCGCCCTCCGTGAAAAGCTGGCCCGGATGGGTGTTCTACTGAGTTTCGACGCCGTCAACATCTTCGAATTCCATCCGGCGAAGGAGGAGGTGCGGATGGTGCTGCACATGCTGGAGCGCGGTCATGAGGACAGCATCACCTTGGCCACTGACCCAAACCGCCCTCGGCTGAAATCCTATGGCGCCCCGGTGGGTGTGGACTACATTTTGACGGAGTTTCTGCCTCTGCTGGCGGGGGCGGGGGTCACAAGGGAACAGTGCGAAAAGATGACGAGGATAAACCCGGCCAGGCTGTTAAGTCGGGAAGGCTAAGGAGGAAGCTATGGACAGCAGGATGCAAGTACAAGTTTCCCTGGAAGGGAGGGTAGCCGTCGTCACCGGCGGGGCGGGAGCCTTGGGAGCGCCCATGGCGCGGGGCCTTTCCCACGCGGGGGCGGCGGTGGCCGTACTGGACAGAGAAGGTGCCAAGGCGCGGGCTCTGGCGGACGAGATCGCGTCCGGCGGCAAGAAGGCCTTTGCCCTTGAGACGGATGTGACGGATGAAACCGCCCTGTGCAAGGCAAGGGATGCGGTGCTGAACCTCCTGGGCTCGGTGGACGTGCTCGTCAACTGCGCGGCCATTCCGCCTGTTGGGGAAAGTATCGGCGACGGCACCATGGAGGACTTTTGCAGGGTACTGTATGTGAATGTGGGCGGCACCTTCTTGGCCACCCGGGTGTTCGGCCAGCCCATGTGCAGGCAGAGAAAGGGCTCCATTATCAACATCTCGTCCCTCTCGGCCTATGTGGTCAACCACCCTCTGGTGCAGCCTTCCTACAACGCCTCCAAGGCGGCAGTGCGCCAGTTCACCCAATGCATGGCGCTGGAATGGGCCCCTTACGGCGTCCGGTGCAACTCGGTGTCTCCGGGGCACATGACCCACTGCATGGCGGGAGATATGTTTCCCGAAAGTGGTCCAAGGCATGATGCGGTAATGAATTTTTCGCCATTTGGCCGGGTG
>JARKQO010000552.1 GCA_029974855.1 Eubacteriales bacterium | reverse complement strand
GGATGTCCAGCACGGTGCAGTCGGCGGTGAGGCCGGTTTGGAAACGGGTGGCCACCCTGGGGGCCAAAGAACGCCCGGCGGCGGTTGCGCCCACCAGCACCACCGAGGGCTTCAGCAGCCCGATGCAGTCCGCAAAAGCGTCCGCATAGGGCTCGGCGGAAAAAAAGCGGTAGTGGGGGTCGTCATAGACAAAGACTTTGTCCACGCCGTAGTTCAAAAGCGTCTGGGCGGCGTTGTGGGCGGCTTCACCGATGCACACGCAATGCACCTTCTGCCCCACCTTGGCGGCCAGCTCACCGGCCTTGCCGATCAGCTCCAACACCACGGGATGGATGCGCCCCCCGCTCACCTCCGCATACACCAAAATGTCCTTCCATTCCCCCACGTCGGCCTTGAGGCGGACGTCCCCCTCCATGCGGATGGCCTGTACTGGGCACAGCTTAATGCAGATTTTGCACAGCTTGCAGCCGGCGTTGACCTCAACCCTCCCTCCGGAAACCTCCAGGGCGGCGAAGGGACATTTGTCCACGCATTCCATGCAAAGGGTACATTTAGATTCATCGATGTACAGCCTGGCCAAAAGGAAGCCCCCTTATATCAATTTACGCCTGACGAGAATATCCCAGATGTCTGCCGCCAGCTGCTCCGCCGTTCCCTCCAGCATCACCTTTTCGGTGTTTTCCTCCGGCGGGAAGATGTTTTCCACCTGGGTGGGAGAGCCGTCGGCGCCATACCGGGCGGGGTCCTGGTCCGAAAAATCCGCAAGGCGCAGCACCTTGATGTCCACATCCGCGAACTGGCGCTTGCGCAGATAGGAGGGAAGCCCCGGCACCCCCGCGCTTTTTTCCACGGTGATAAGGCATGGGTATTCTATTTTGACCCGCAGGAGGTTGTCGGTCAAATCCTGCTCCAGCAGCAGGCCCTGGCCGTCGGCCTCCAAAATTCTGGACACCCAGGCCGCGTGGGGAATGCCCAGGTGCTCGGCCAGGGCCGGCCCCACCTGGGCGGTATCCCCGTCGGTGGTCTGCTTGCCGCAGATGATGAGGTCACAGCCGCCGATGCACTGAACGGCCTGGGAAAGGGTGTAGGAGGTTGCCAGCACATCGGACCCGGCGAAGCGCCTGTCGGAAATCAGGTAGCCGTCATCCGCCCCCAGCAGCAGGGCCTCCCGGATGGCCTGCTGCGCCTGGGGCGGGCCCATGGACAGGGCCGTGACGGTGGCGCCGGTTTTCTCCCTGATTTCAAAGGCCGTTTTCAGCGCGTAGAGATCGTAAATATTGATCTTGCTTTCCACGCCCTCCCGTTTCAGAGAGCCTGTTTCCTCGTCGATCTCCACACTTGTGGTGTCCGGGACCTGTTTGATGCATGCGATAATCCTCATGACCGCGCGTTGCCTCCCTTTCCATGAAATATCAGCCGCCAACGATGACGCCCACCCCGTCGGGGATCGCCACGATATCGCCGCCGTTTGTCATAGCGTCCGCCGCCTCAAGGGCCGCTTCCAAGGACGGGGCATACAGCATGCCCATGTCCTCCGCAAATTGCCGCGCGCACTGGTCGCAAACCAAAATGACTTTGGCGTGGCACAAGATCCGGGCCAGTATTTGGGCCTCCCATTGATCCGGAAGCGTCTCCATTTGTTCGATGGCAAGGATCCGCCCCAGCACCTGGGCCGGATCCCCGCCCTTGGTAAACCAGCGGTAAAAATCCTCTCCGCCGTGGCCGTCCGAGCAGGCCGCGCACATGACGATGACGCCGCCCGGGCGCACGCAGCTTTCCGCGGCCGTCATCCCCTTGACGGCTTGGTAGATATTCTGGTCTAGCGGATAGCCGCCGTTGGAGGCGATCACGATATCCCCCTGGACCCGGTCTACCGCGCTGTGCCGGGACACATATTCGCAGCCCTCGGCATGGGCCGCGAAGGGATCGCCCGCGTAGGCGGACACAATCCGCTTCTGGCTGTCGATGGCCACGTTGACGATATAGCGGAGCCCCACCGTTTTCGCGGCAAACACCATATCCTCGTGAATGGGATTGCCCTCCAAAATGCCGGTGCGGGCCCTGGGGTGCCCGATAAATTTGGAACAGTGGTTGGCAAATACCGTTTCCTGGGAGGCGACGCCGGGCAGCACGCTCTTGCGGCCCCCTGAAAATCCCGCAAAAAAGTGCGGTTCAATAAAGCCCTCGGAGACGACCAGCTCCGCCCAATCCACCAGACGATTGAGCCACAGCTGGCCCCCCGAGGGCAAAACACCCTTGTATACCATGGAGGCGGTATCCCTGGCCACGTGCATCTCGATGTCAAGGCTGTCCGCCAGGCCGCCAAACTTCGCCGCAAGCTCCTCCCGTGTCGTTTCGCGATGGAACCCCGTGGCGATGAGGATCTTGATGTGGGCGTCCGGGCTGCCGGCCCGAAGCTCACTGAGCATGAGTGGCATGATGACCCGGCTGGGAACGGGCCGGGTGTGGTCGCTGGCGATGATCAAAATCCGTCTTTTGCCTCTGGCCAGCTCTTCCAACCGGGGGGAACCGATGGGATGCGCCATGGCCTCCTTCACAAGGGAGACGCCGTCGCCGCCCGAGGTCACGCTGCGGGGCTTCAGGACGCCTTTGAGCCTGGCGTCCTGGACCTCGCAGCGCAAAGCACTTCTACCGTAGGGAATGTCAATTCTCATCTCGCATCCATCCTTTAAAGTCATGGGCAAAAACGGGACCGTATGGAGCCGGTCACCGGCTTCGCCAGCTCTGTACATCCTGCAAAATCGGTCGGAAAGGAAGGGCAGCTATGTCTATCACGACAGCCTTCGATTATTATTTCATATATTTGGAAAAATGCAACCATTTAGGACAAATGTTACCACATGGTAACGTATCAAAGCGCTTGGGCCGTGACGTTTCTATCACCCCAGCCCGCGCCTCAGCCGGTCCAAAACGCCCTTCACCGTGGCCTCCCGAACCTCAAGGGCAAAGCCCCGTTCCGCGATGTCCTCCAGGCGGTGGGCGTCCGAGGAGCGCAGCACCAGCCTTTTTTGGGTGGCATAGGCGGGGCAAGGGAGGTGCGGGAATACCTCCACCACCGGATGGGCGGGCAGCGGGGGCATCAGCCCAAGGGCACCCAAGATGCTATTGCCGCCCCGGTTGATGTGGGCGGGTACGGGGACGCCCCCATGCTCTCCAATGAGCTCGCAAAGCTGCTCCAGGCTGAAATCCGTGGCGTTGATCAGCAGCTTGTCCCACTCCCCCGCCGGATTGTCCCCAGCGTCCATCATCACCTGCCTGCCAAAGAGCTCCGGGTGGTTTTGGATCTGGGGCAAATGCGCGTCCACCAGCGCCCCGAAGGCCAGGGCCTCCTCCAGGGTCTCAAAATAGGCCAGCACATGGACGTCCTCCTTGCTGGTGACCTCCAAGCCCGGGATCACCTGAACGCCCATGGCCTTGCCCGCCGCCAGGGCGGCGGGCAGATTGAGGGCACAGTTGTGATCCGTGACGGCGATCACATCCAGGCCCTTCAGCCGCGCCATGCCCGCGATATTGGCGGGGGTCATGTCCTCCCCGGCGCAGGGAGACAGGCAGCTATGCACATGGAGGTCGCAATAGGCCAGCATGGCTTATTCCGCCGGAGGCAGAACGCCCGCCCCCGCCATGAGCCCGCAAAGCTCATAGGCGGTTTTGTCCGAGGAGAGAAGGGCCAGCCCTTCCTCCCGGGCCTTTTGCATAGAGCTTTCCTCCGGCTGCACCCCCTCCACCAAAATCACGCAGGCCATTTCCATCAGCACAGCCACAGCCACCACGTTCAGGTGGGTCTGCACGGTCATCCAGGCCATGCCGGGCCTGCCGTGGGCCAGCACCCAGCTGAGCAAATCGCAGGCGTAGCCGCAGGTGACCTCCTTGTCCAAATCCGCCCCCTGGGTCAGGTTTTGGGCGGACAGCAGCTCCATCAGTTCCTTCACCTTCATCTGCCTTCTACCTCCTGGTGGTCTTGGCCAGCTCCACCATCTTCTGGGCCATGATCTTGAGCTGGTCCTTCAAAATATGGATGCAGTCCATCTTGTCGCAATAGCCCCGGACGATGTCCTCCGCGAAGGTGCGGCAGGTGGGGCTGCCGCAGCTGCCGCAATCGTACCCGGGCAAGGACCGGAGGATCTCCTCCATGTGCTCCATCTTGCGCATGGCCTCCCCCACATTTTCGTCCAGGCGCATAGCGCCGTTGGAAAAGATGGGCTTGTCCGCCCTCACCGCGTATTTGTTCAGGTAGGAGGGGTTCACCCTCTCGTCCGGATGGACCAGGTCGCAGCCCTTCATCACCGTGCGGATGGCAGACCGGGCCACATAGCTGTTTTCAAAGGTCAAGGGGCCGCCCACGCATCCCCCGGTACAGGCCGCGCCCTCAAAAAAGACCAAATCCTGGAGCTTGTTGTTCTCAATCTCCTCCAGCACCCGGATGACGTTTTCAATGCCGTCCACGGCCATGCTGTTCTCCGGGGAAACCGCCTGGGCCTCCCCCCCGTTGTTGGCCCAGCCCACCCCGTAGGCCGTGGCCTGGGATGCCCTTTCCCCTTTGGGGTAATTCTTGATCTGGCCTGCCAACAGCCCGTAGATCTCCAGCATAGAGATGGCCCCGTCCATCGCGGAGGTCTCGTGGCCGATGGGGTTGCGGATGGCCGTGACCTTGGCGGCGCAGGGGGTGATGAAGAAGCACCCCACCTCCCGGGGCTCGGCCCCATGCTTCTGGCAGAACTCCCGCCTAGCCACCATGGCCGCCAGCTCCATGGGCTGGCGGATGTCGATGATATGGGAAATCAGCTCCGGAAACCGCACCTGGA
>JARKQO010000516.1 GCA_029974855.1 Eubacteriales bacterium | reverse complement strand
CGGAGCTTGCCCTTGACCTCCTCCGCCGCGCCGCGCCAATAGGCGTGTTTGCCGTCGTCCAGGATCGTGGATATCCTCGCCAATACGTCCCGGGCGGAATAGGAGAAGCTCATCAAATCCATGGAGGCCATGGGCACCACCGCATACCCCTGGGGGGGCGTTTCCTCCTCCCACCAGCAGGGAGCGTCGCCGTAGCGCCTGGCGTTGTCCTCCCCCGTGTCGTACACACACCAGGACTCCAGGCAGCCGTCGGAGTTGGAATCCCGCACCCGCCAGAGGTATGCGTCAAACCCCGTGAGGGCATGCCTCAAAAGCTGCAAATACTCTCTGTCCCGGCCCATCCAATAATACATGTTCAGGGCCGGGGCGGGAAAGCAAAAGCCCTGGAGCTTGTTGAACTGGGGCACCACCTTGCCCTTTTCCACCGTGATGCTGCCGGCCATGCGCCCGTCCGGCCGCTGATACTCCATAAAGAAAAGCTGGTTGTTGACGGCGGCGGTCATGTTGCGCTTGGCGTACATTTCGCCGCCCATGGGCTGGGTTTCCAGCCAAATCTTGTGGTATCCGCCGCCCTCGATCAACACCTGGCGGCCGCCGAAATCCTGGAGGTTGTGCTGAAGCTTCGCTTCCGCCGCGTCATAGAGCTTTTGGATCAGCGGATCGTCGATTTGAAACGCCACGCTGGTTTGTATCGGGTCCATCAAAGCAGCCCCTTTCCGCAACCATTATATAGCAGAAAGCTTTTTTGTGCGATATAGGCAAAATTTTTCACTATTTCTACGGCGATATGGACTATGCTATAATGCGTTCACAAGATACCTTCACGGAAGGGCGTGGAGTGGATGATAAGGGCAAAGCGGCAGCCGGATGCCCCGTACAGCGCCCCGTTGTGGAGGCGGGTCGGGCTTCGCCTGCGCGGCGACTGGCAGCTCTATGCCCTGTTGCTGCCCGCTGTGATCTACTTTTTCGTCTACAACTACCTTCCCCTGTATGGCGTGCAGATCGCCTTCCGGGATTACAAGTTCGCCTTTGGCATCACGGGCAGCAAGTGGGTGGGCCTGAAGAATTTTCAGGATTTTTTCAGCGCCTATTACTTCGGGCGGCTGATGTCCAACACCTTTTTGCTGAACCTGTACAATCTGCTTTGGGGCTTTCCCATCCCCATCCTTCTGGCCATTTTGCTGAACCAGTTCGAGCGGGCCCGCATGAAAAAGTTCACCCAGACGGCCATCTATGTTCCCCACTTTATCTCCACGGCGGTGATGGCGGGCATCCTGTACCTGTTTTTGTCCCCCACCAACGGCATCGTGAACAAGTTTGTGGAAGCCACCGGGGGCAAGGCCATCAATTTCATGGTGGAGGCCGGATGGTTCCGCACCCTGTTTATCGCTTCGGACATCTGGCAGCACGCGGGCTGGAACACCATCCTCTACATCGCCGCCCTCACCGGCATCGACCCGGAAATCTACGAGGCCGCCACCATCGACGGGGCCACCAAGCGGCAGAAGATCCTGCACATCGACATCCCGTTTTTGGTGCCCATCGCCGTGATGATGCTGATTTTAAGCTGCGGCAGCCTGCTGGGCAGCAACACCGACAAGGCCCTGCTGATGCAGACCCCGGGCAACATGACCACCTCGGACATCATCGGCGTGTACGTATACGAGATGGGGCTCTCCAAGGCCCAGTTCTCCTACACCTCGGCCATCGGCCTGTTTGTGAACCTCATCAACTTTCTGATGATCCTGTCCGTCAACTGGGTGTCCAGGCGTCTGAGCGAAACAAGCCTGTTTTGAAAGGAGCGGGGCCATGGACACACACGCCCCCAAGCGCGCCGCCAAAATTCAAAAGACCCGGGGCGACCGCATTTTCGACGGGGTCAATACGGCGGTTTGGTCCGTCCTGCTGGTGTTGGTTCTGTATCCGCTGTGGCTGATCCTCATCGCCTCCGTGTCCAACCCGGAGGCGGTGGTGGCGGGCAAGGTGCTGCTTTGGCCTGTGGATTTTTCTCTCATGGGCTTTGAGGCGGTGTTCCAGCAGAAGGAGCTGTGGAACTCCTACCTGAATGCCGTCTATTACACTTTGGCGGGCTCCGCCCTCAGCGTGGCCGTCACCATGATGGCCGCCTACGCCCTCACCCGCACGTTCACGGGCAAGAAGTTTTTCAACCTGATGTTCGTATTCACCATGTTCTTTACCGGCGGCCTGATCCCCACCTTTTTGATGATGCGGGATCTGGGCCTTCGGGACACCCGGTTTCTGATGATCGTGGTGAACTGCGTATCCGTGTGGAACCTGATGGTGGCCAGGACCTACCTAAGGACCACCATCCCCAACGAGCTGTATGAGGCGGCGGTGATCGACGGGGCCAACCATTTCAGCTATTTTATCCGGGTGGTGCTGCCGCTGTCTGGCACCATCATCGCGGTGCTGACGGTGTACTATGGCGTGGCCCGCTGGAACGATTACTTCACCGCGCTGGTGTATATCCGGGACCGGGCCAAGCTGCCCCTGCAGACGGTTTTGCGGGAAATTTTGGCCACGCTGCAAACCAGCACCGCCAGCGATTCCTTCTTCAGCGCCTATGCCGAGGACGTGAAGGGCATGACGCAGGCCATCCGCAAGGCCCAGGTGGCCAAATACTGCTGCATCGTCATCTCCACCGCACCGGCGGTGGTGCTGTACATCTTCATGCAGAAATACTTCGTCAAGGGGATCATGATCGGGTCCCTGAAGGGCTAACAGCGCCGGGCCTTTTCTTTCATCAGCTCTCGCCATCCCCGGATGGTGCGCATAGCGAAACACAAAAAGGAGGAGACGGAAATCATGAAAAAGCTGCTCTGCACCCTGCTGGCCGCCCTCATGCTGCTGGCCGCCGTCGGCGCCGCCGCCGAGGCTACGTATCCGATTGTCCAGGAACCCATCACCCTGAAAGTGTTCCAGTACTGCCTGGAAAACCAGCAGGTGGATTTTGAAAACCTCTGGTTCTTCAAGGAGCTGGAAGCCAAGACCAACATCCATATCCAGTGGGAGGTGGTCAAGGACGCGGACTGGAAGACCAAGCTGAACCTGATGTTCGCTTCCGGCGAGTATCCGGACATCATCATCCGGGGCGAGATCGACAGCATCGAGGAATACGGCGTGACCCAGGGCATTCTGGTGCCGCTGGACGACTACCTGGCGGAGTACATGCCCAACTACTACAGCCGCCTCCAGATGAACAACGCCAACGCCGCCATCCCGGCCTCAGACGGAAAGACCTACTGGATCGGCAACCTGACGGCCCAGAACGTCAACCATGACGGCAACCACTTCATCAACAAGGCCTGGCTGGAGAAGCTGGGCCTGGAGATGCCCACCACCATCGACGAGCTCACCGAGGTGCTGCGGGCCTTCCGGGACGGGGACCCCAACGGCAACGGCCTCAAGGACGAGATCCCCATGTCCGCCGCCGATTTGATCCACCAAACCCAGGGCGTGTACACCCACTTCGCCAATTTCGGCGTACCCCTGACCCGGTGGGTCTACGCCTGCATCGACGATGACAACAAGGTGGTATTCCCCGGCTATATGGAGGGCTTCCGGGCCGCCTGCGAATGGCTGAACCTGTGCTACGCGGAAGGCCTGCTGGACCCCGAATCCATCACCCAGGACTCCAACGTGTGGGGCACCAAGATGAACGCCGGCCAGGTAGGCTACACCACGTACCTGCGCCTGATCAACACCGCTTTGACCCCTGAAATCGCCGGGCAGTTCACCTCTTTGATCCCGCCCGCCAGCCAGTACGGCGTCAAGGTGCCCCGCATCCTGGAGGTTCCCTCCATGGGCGCGGCGCTGACCACCGCCAACAAGCACATTCCCGAAACCCTCCGCTGGCTGGACGCCCAGTTTGAAACCGAGACCATGATGGTGAGCGTCAACGGCCCCATCCGGGAGGGCGGACCCATCGAGCCCAGCATCAAGATCAATGACGAGGGCAAGTACGAGATCGTGTACATCCCCGAGAACAACGGCCTGTACCAGTATGTGCCGGTCTACCACGGCCAGTTCTTCGCACCCGGCGATTACTACTTTGACATCTACGAAATGCCGCCCCACCGGGTGGAGCGCTACAACTACAGCAGGGAGTACGAGGAAGCGGGCGTGCTGGAGAAAAACTCCTTCTACTACCTGTACCGCCTGGCCAAGCTGGACAGCGAGAGTCAGCTGGAGGCCACCCGCCTGTTCAATGAAATCGAGAAGTTCATGAAGGAGTCCATCGCCAACTTCATCACCGGCGGCGTCACCGATGAAAGCTGGCAGACCTTCCTGGATACGGCCAAGGCGGTGGGCGCGGACCGCTATGTGGAGCTGTACCAGAAGGCTTATGACGATTACCTTGCCAACAACTGATCCCCTGTGCTAGTATAGGGAAACCCACAGGACCGTGCCGCGGCAGACGACCTGCCGCGGCATGGTTCGCCCATCCGCGGCAGGGAGCGTGCCTCATGAGAAGGAAGGGCGTCATCCATTCCATTTTGCTCCGCTATATGATCTCCTACGCGGCGGTCATGGCGGTGCTCTTTGTGGGCGTGGGCATTTACATGAGCAATACCTACGTGGGCACCGTCCGCGCCAACACGGTGGAGAGCAACATCAACAAACTGGGCAGGATCCGGTACCAGCACGAGGCCAACCTGACCACCTTGCTCAGCGTTGGCAGCCAGATCGGCCTTTCGCCCTATATCCGGTCCTTCAAGCTGATCAAGGAGCCCATGCGGGCCTATCACCTGAAGCTGCAGCTGCTGCCCTACACCGCCACCATCGACTTTTTTGACCAGCTGTACCTGATCTTCCATGAAGACGACTATTTGTACTCCTCCGCCACCTCCGTGGGGCTGGAGATGTTTTTGCATAAGCTGATGCTCTTTGAGCATACGCCCCCGTCCTCCCTGCGGGCCGCCCTGCGCAGGCAGGGCAACGGGATGACGATTTTGCCAGCCCAAAACGTCAGCAGCATTCTCACCGACGGGGTCAACAACCGCATGGTGGCGGTGATCGTTCCCCTGAGCATGGCGGACCGGTACAACTCCGGCAACATCCTGTTTTTGATCAAGGAAAGCACCTACCACCAGATGTTCGCGGATGAGATTTACGAGCCGCGCAACACCTATATTTTTTACGACGACGCCACCCTGGCGGCGGGCCGGGGCCTGGACGTGCCCGATGAGGTGGTTCTTTCCCACGCCAAAGAGAACCGGGACGTGCTGTCCAAGGACATCTCCTATGGCGGCCGGCAGTATCTGCTGGTGGCCCAGCGGGGGCACAGGTTCAACATGCAGTACGTGACCTTGATCCCCATGGAAGCCATATGGGAAAACATGAGCAAAGCGCAGCTTGGCATGGGCCTGTTTCTGTTCGCCCTGAGCATTCCCTGCATGGCGCTGACCATCTACTTCTCCAGGCGGCACGCCAAGCCCATCAGGGAGCTGCGGTACCTGCTCTCCTCCACGGCTCCCGGGAAGGACGATCTGGAGGCCATCCAGAGCGGCATCGGGGAGTTGGTGGACAGGAACGAGGATCTCAACACCCGCTTGGACCAAAGCCTGCCGGCGCGGAAAGCCAACTTTATCAAGGACTTTGTGAAAGGCCGCTACCCCATGAGGGCGGACGCCGTCAGCGCCGCCGCCCAATTGGGCATGAACATTGAGAAAGCCTGCTTCGCCGTTTCGCTGATTGGCGCGCCCATGAAGGACGGAAACCAGCCGGACATGGAAAAGGTTACGGCGCAGCTGTTTGGGGAGGTAACGGGGTATTATGTGGAGTTGCTGGCCCTGGAGCAGTTCCTGTTTGTGCTCTTTGGGGACAGCGCCGATGCGCTGGAGGACTGGGCATGGCGCATCCAAAGCGGTCTGGCGGCGTCGGAAGCGGGGGTGGCCGTGGCCCTCAGCGACGTGCATCGGGATTTTGCCCACGCGGGCAATGCCTACCTGGAGGCCGGCACCGCCTACGACAACCGGTTCGTGATGGGCAATGCCCATGTGCTGCGCTTTTGCAACGTATCCGCCGCCGCCAAGGATATTGTGCCCTTTACCCGCAGCTATCTGGACGGCTTCCGCAAGGCCCTTCGGGCAGGGGACGTAAGGACTCTCAACGACCGGATGGACGAACTGTTCCATTACCTGGGCAGTACGGAGCTGTCGTTGTTCGCCTTCCGGATGATCTACAACAGCGTTATCGGCGCCATGCTCAGCGAGCATTTCGACAGGCTTGGGGGCAACATGGACGCCCTGCGGTACTACGATGTGTTCACCCTGTCGGGC
Organism: Eubacteriales bacterium; assembly: GCA_029974855.1. The sequence goes on along the minus strand of JARKQO010000516.1, from coordinate 1,143 downwards.
TGCCGCTCCATCGCCGATCTGGACGACCTGCTGCGCAAGCTGTGCCGGGATATCCTGGCCCGGGGCGAGCCGGAAAGCGTTCAAGCCCATCCGGTGATCCGCCAGATTATCTGCTATATGCATCAGCATTATACGGACCCCGCCCTCAGCATGAGCGCCATCGCCGACGCCTATGGCATCAGCGCCGTCCGCCTGTCCCTGGACTTCAAGGAATTAAGCGGCATGACGCCTTCGGAGTACCTGTTCCTGTTGCGCATGGAAAAAGCCAAGGAGCTGTTAAGCGGCACCAAGATGCCCATCAAGGACATCGGCCTCGCGGTGGGCTACCCCGACGCCTCCGGCTTTATCCGCAGGTTCCGGCAGCATATGGCCATGACCCCGGCCCAGTACCGGCAGATGATCGGGCAAAAGGAAGGCAAAGGGGTCCACATGGCGGAATCATAAGGGAGGGCTTGTATGGAACAGGTCAGCGGACGGGTCAGGGACTTGAAGGTGGCCTATATCGGCGGCGGTTCCCGGGGCTGGGCCTGGGGCTTTATGAAGGATTTGGCCATGGATGCCCAGATGGAGGGCAAGGTGGCGCTGTACGACATCGACCGTGACGCGGCCCGGAAAAATCAGCGGATCGGGGAAATGATTTCCTCGCACCCCCAAGCCAAATCCCGCTGGCGCTATGAGGTCAGCGGATCGCTGGGGGAGGCCCCTACCGGCGCGGATGTTGTGGTGATCTCCATTTTGCCCGGCACGTTTACGGAAATGCGCTCCGATGTGCATTGGCCCGAGCGGTACAGCATCTGGCAGCCGGTGGGCGACACCGTGGGCCCCGGCGGGTTCATCCGCGCCCTGCGCACAGTGCCCATGTTTGCGGACATTGCCCGGGCCATCCGGGATCACGCGCCGGGGGCCTGGGTCATCAACTATACAAACCCCATGACCGTGTGCATGCGCACGCTGTATCGGGTCTTTCCCGGGATCAGGGCCTTGGGCTGCTGCCACGAGGTATTCGGCACCCAGACGCTGCTGGCGGCCATGCTGGAGGACCTGGAGGGAATCAAGGGCATCGAGCGCGCCCAAATCAAAACCGGCGTCACGGGCATCAACCATTTCACCTGGCTGTACAGCGCAAGCTTTGAGGGGCAGGAC
>JARKQO010000260.1 GCA_029974855.1 Eubacteriales bacterium | reverse complement strand
CGGGAGCGGGCCCGGATCATGGCGCTGCTGACCACGCTGATGATCGCCATCAGCTCGCCCTTTGGGGGCGTGGCGGGGGCCCTGTCCAAGGTGGACGGCCGCCTGCCCTTTGCCCTGAACCTGGCCCTGTACCTGCTGGCCTTGGGGGTGATTTTGGCCATGAAGGAGGACCCCGGGGCCCAGGAAGAGGAGCTCCCCGCCCAGGAGCCCACTCCGGCGGCCTAAAAAAGTGGCTGAAAAGCAAAAAAGACATACCGGGAGGAATGTTCCATGGAGCTTCGGTGGGTACAAAGCGAGGCGGATGTCCAATCCGCCAGCTTCCTCCATGCCGTGGGCTGGAGGGAGGGTTTTCGAGGCATCTTCTCGGAGGGGCTGCTGTCCCAGATTTCCAGTAATTTCTTTGAGGATACCTTCCGCCGTCACCTCCAGACCAGGCGGTTCCATACCGCTATTCTCTCCCATGGGGGCAAGGACCTGGGGGCTGGAAGCTGCGGCCTGTCCCGGGATGAGGACAATCCGGCCCTGGGGGAAATCGTCTCTTTTTACTTCCTGCCGGAGACCTGGGGCCAGGGGTATGCCGCCTCCCTCATGGGCTTTCTGCTGGCCCGGCTCCGGGAAATGGGCTGCGTAAAGGCCCACCTGTGGGTGCTGACGAAGAATGCCCGGGCCCGGCGGTTTTATGAAAAATACGGCTTTCGCATAAACGGAAACGAAAAGCCCGTCACCCTCCGGGACGAAACCCAAATGAACACGGGCTATGAAATCGAACTACGCTAGGGAAGAAATGCCACAGGACCCACCGGCAAAATGCCAGTAGGCCCTCCTCAACGTTCATTATTCTAATAGGATGATCTCCCCTTGACCGCGCGCAGCGCGGTCAAATGCGGGTCCAGGGACGAAGTCCCTGGCAGGGATGCAAGGGGCAGCGCCCCTTGCCGTTCCTCCCCCCCGTCGTCGTCCCCTCCCCCCGTCACTTCCCGTCCTTGATGAGCCTGCGGATATCGTCCAGGAGGCTGGCGAGGCTGGGGGACTGCTTGATGGAGTCCTCCACCTTGTCAATGGAGGACATGACGGTGGTGTAATGGCGGCCGCCGAAGGCGTCACCGATCTTGGTGAGGCTGAGGCCCATCATCTCCCGGGTGAGGTACATGGCGATCTGGCGGGGCACGGTGATCTCGTGGTTGCGGCGGGGGCTTTTCAGGTCCTCTACGGTGAGGCCGTAATAGGAGGACACGGCGTCCTGGATGCTGTCGCAGGAGACCCGGCGGGTTTCGGAGTGGTTGAACAGCTCCCGCAGGGCTTCCCGGGCCAGCTGCATGTCGATGGGGCGGCGGGTGAGGGAGCTGTAGGCGGTGAGGCGGGTGAGGGAGCCTTCCAGCTCCCGGACGTTGGTTTCGATCCGCTCGGCGATGAGGGCCAAAATCTCCTCGGAGATGATGAGCTTTTCAAACTCGGCCTTCTTGCGGAGGATGGCCATGCGGGTTTCAAAATCCGGGCGCTGGATATCCGCCAGCAGGCCGCCCTCAAAGCGGCTGCACAAGCGTTCCTCCAGCTTGGCGATCTCCTTGGGGGGCTTGTCGCTGGTCATCACGATCTGCTTGCCGGCCTCCCGGAGGTGGTTGAAGGTGTGGAAAAACTCCTCCTCGGTGCCGTGCTTCCCGGCGATGAACTGGATATCGTCCACCATCAGCAAATCCACGCCCCGGAACCGGTCCCGGAACTCCTGGTTGGCGTTGTTCTGCATGGCCCGGATCAGCTGGTTGGTGAAATCCTCGCTGGTGATGTAGAGCACCTTCATGTCCGGGTACAGCTCGTGGACGTAATGGCCGATGGCGTGGAGCAGGTGGGTCTTGCCCAGGCCCACGCCGCCGTAGATGAACAAGGGGTTATAGGCCTTGGCGGGGACCTCCGCCACGGCCAAGGACACGGCGTGGGCAAAGCGGTTGCTGGTGCCCACCACAAAGGTGTCGAAGGTGTATTTGGGGTTGAGCATGGCCAAGGTGTTGCCGGACTGCTTGGCCTCCAGCTCCTGGACCCGGGCCCGGAGATCGTCGGGGTTGAGCACCTCCACCACCAAAGCCTTTCCGGCTGCGGTGGCCACAGCGGTTTCAATCTGGGGCAGGTAGCGCCGCACCCCAGTCTCATACATCAGGGTGTTGACGGACTCCAGCATCAGGTTTCCCCCGATGACCGCATAGGGCTTCAAGGCGGAGACCACCCATGTCTCGTAGCTTACCTGGTTCATCTCGTCCTTGAGGATTCTGCACGCGCTTCTCCAGAGTTCTTCTGCGTTCATCAAGCTGTCAACCTTTCCGGCATGTGTATAATATGCATTCTGATGGATATGCGCTATCACACACCCAACCTGGGATGAGCAGCCTGGGGATGTGGAAACCGGGATGTGGAAAACTTGTCCCCTCTGGGAGATAGCTCATTAATCATAGCAGATGGCGGATACTTTGACAAGAGTTTTCCATAGCCCACCGGATGCATACCCCGGCCCCGTCGAAAACCTGTTCCATCTATCCGTAGTGGAGGCTCACTGCCCACACACAACTACTGGAGCTTGACAAAACAAAAATGTATATATATGCGTTTTGCAAGATAATGCCATGCATTTTATGCGGCCCCAGGGCCCCGGAACTTTTTTTGTTTTCCCAAAACAAGGGAAACGACAAAATTCGTAGAAATGTATTCACACGGGAGGGTGGAACGGCCCCTGGGCCGCCAACCCATCATCTGGGAGGAAATGGCCTTGGCAGTACCCATTCAATTGGCGGATGTGGAACGCGTGCTACGCCCCTGGCTTGGCACCATATTTTTGTCCTCCAATTCTTTGGCCCAGGACATTGCCGCCCGGCTGGGGGAGTATGCCCCCTACCGGCAAACCCTGGAGAGCCTTCATGAGGAGATGGGGCCCTTCATCCTCACCCGGCTCAGCCGCCTTACCGGCGGGGCCATGCGGGTGATGCTGGACAACTACCAAACCGTCCGCCTCAGCCTTCAGGATTTGGAATCCCTTACCGACGACGTAATGGGGGTGCTTTTTGACAAGCTGACCCCTTTTTCCATGAATTTTGTGAAGCTGAACGACTATGCCCTTCATGTGCAAAGCCTGTCGGCCATGCGGGTGCTGTACCAAAAATACGCCGAGTTTTTCTCCGAGGAGGAGTTCCGCTTTCTGGTGGAGATGATCCGCAGAACCTATCCGCCGGCCCGGTACCAGAACTGGCTGGGGGGGCGGTAGCCCTTCGGCGGGGGTTCAGCCCCCGACTTTCTCCTCCCCGCACAGCAGCGCCATGATCCGCTCCGCCGCCTCCCGGGCCAACCGGGAGCTTGCCAGCATGCGCCGGTAGGCCTGGGCGGCAAAGAGGTCCGGCAGCAGCAGCGACAGGGTGAGGCTGCCCCGGGGATGGGGCAAAACGGCGGTCACCGTATGCTCGTGGCGGCTGTGGCTCTCAATGCCGGGCAAGGGGGCTCCCTCCGGGGGGGCAGGAGGCGGCTCCCCCTCCCCCAGGCCATACACATAGGCCAGCAAGGGGGCGGCCTGGGCCTCGAAGCGGGCCAGGGCCCCGACGGCCACATCCCGGTGGGGGGTGGCCAGGCGCAGGGAAAACAGGGGCAGCTCCCCCTCCCGCAGGCTCAGCAGCACCCGGTACTCCCCGGCCTGGGCGCTTTCGTACACCGCCTGGACCTGGGCCCTGTGGCGCAGCCGGGCCCGGTACAAAGCGGCGGCGGCCCGGATGCGGCGGCGGTCGCTGTCCATGACCCGGCCGCCGAACAGCCCCAAAGCCCGGCGGCCTTTTTCCGTCAGAAAAAGCTGCTGGGCCAAAGCCAAAGTCCCCTCCTCCAGGTCCCCCTCCTCCATGAGCTGGTGCAGCAGCAGCTGCATGGTCACATATTCCATCATGTCCAAAGAGGCCACAAAGGGCCAGAGCTGGGCGGGGGTTACGGCCCCCAAAGCGTCCACGCAGCAAAGCAGCCGCAGCTTGTTCTCCGCGTCGGACACCTTTCGCCTGGGCAAGGTCAGCGGCATGGCAGCCTCCTGGTGAAAATAAGGTTGAAGAGGGGGCAAAGCGGTTGCTTTGCCCCCGAAGATGCGGCAGGGCCGCATGTGGGAATGCCAAGGGCGCTTTTCACGGCGCAAGAGCGGCTGCTCTTACACCACGAAAGGCTTGACGTCGGCGAGAAGATCGTCGCAGGTATCGCTATAGATTTCCATGGTGATGGGCTTGCTCAAATCCAGGCTGAAGATGCCCAGGATGGACTTGGCGTCCACCACATGCCGCCCGGAGCGAAGGTCCACATCATAGGGATAGCGGTTGACGATGTTCACAAAGGCCTTGACATTCTCCGCCAAGCTGAGCTTGATGGTAACGGACTTCATCATGATTCGCCTCCTTTCCTTTATTACCCAACCATTATAGCATGAAGTCCGGTGGGAATGCAAGGCAGAAGGGCTTTTCTTTCATTTTCTTCCTTTGGTTCATGTATCAGGGGCCGCGTCGCCGGGGCCGGGGAGGCGCCTGTGGGGCCCGTTCCCTATTTGATGACGGCCCTGGCCCTGGGGCCGGTGTACAGCCGCAGCAGGTTCAGCCTTTTACGCCTGTTGATCTCCGCGGCCGTGCCCGAAAGCAGCTTGCGCTCACAGGGGAAGCACAGCAGGCAGCCCATCACGTTCAAGCCCGTGGAGTATTCCTGCCCGCAGAGCAGGCATTGTTGTTGCTTCATCGGTCAAACTCCTTTCCGATCCTGGGAATCCCTCCCATGGCCCAGCGTTCCCCAGATAAAAGGAGTTTATGCAAAATCCCCCAAGGGGTGCGAACAAAGCCGGCCGCCCGGGGTAAGGCTATGGGGCCTCCTGAACCACGCCCCCGTGGAATACGCATTCGTACACCTTCACGCCCTCCAGGAGGATTTCCTCCTTGCCTTGGAACCAGTCAAAATCCCCGCTGGTATGCTGGTGGTACCCATAGGGGCCGCTGAGGTACATGGCCGGGCCCCGAAAGGGATAGGCATCGCCGCGCAGCAGCAAAGCCTCCTTGAGAAAATCGCCGCTAAAGCCCTCCCCCAGCACCCTGCCGCAGTAGTTCATGGCCCAGCGGGGCTTTCCCTGGCGCCACACCGCTTCCTCCCCGGCAAAGCGCTGGGAGCCCACAAAGGTGTCCAGGTAGAGCCAGGGCCCTTCTTCATAGCGCAGGTCATGGGAGGCGGGCCGGGTAGGCGCGCTCTGGGGCCCCTTGCCCGCATAGGTGGCCCTGGCGGCCCGCAGCAAAAAATCCACCAGCTCCCGCTGGTCCGGGGAAAAGGGCAGGGGCTTGTACTCTCCGCAGGGGGCGTTCTCCCCCAACAGGCTGTCCAGGCTGCACCGGAGCAGCTTGGCCAGGGCCAGGGCGTTTTCCATGTCCGGGAGGCCCCCGCCGCCCTCCCACTTGGCCACCGCCTGCCGGGAGACGTTCAGGGCCTCCGCCACCGTCTCCTGGGACAGGTCCCGGAGCCTCCGCTGCCGTTTGATATTGTCCGCAAAGCTCATCCCAATCACCTCGGGGATAGCATACCACGGGCCCGGGCCAAAGGCCACCTACCTTTTTTGGCGGCGGGGGCAACCTCAGGTTGCTTTTTAGGGGTTCAGCCTCACCGGGTGGCGGATCACGGTTTTCAGCTTTTCCGGGGCGGTCTTGCGGGGATCCCCCAGGTAGATTTCGTGATGCCTGCGGCTGGGGGAAAGATCGATCCGGTAGCCCTGGGCCAAGGCGAAGGCCTCCATCCGGCGGACGGTGGCGGGCTCCTCATCGTAGGGGCCCAGGTGCATGGCCTGAACGCACAGGCCTTCGGCATACTCCTCCAGGCGCGCCAGGCCGGTGTCCACCCCGGGCTTCTTTCTGGCGGCCACGGCCTTGGCCTCCTCAAGCACCTCATGGGTTACAAAGTCCGGCTGGCGGATCATAGAGGTCCACAGGAACCGGGATTTGTCCTTGTGCTCCAGGCCGTCGTAGAGGCTGTCCCGGGTCCACCAAAGGCCCTCCAGGGGCGGCACCACATAGTCAAAGTAGTTTTCCGGCTGGTTGCCGCCCATTTTGCTCATTTTGATGGTATAGCAAAGGGTATACAAAGCATCCAGGGCGTCCGCATAGGCCCGGGCCGTATTGGGGTCCCCTTCCCCGTCCACCATCAGAAAGCGCATGGGGGGAACCTCCACCAGCCCCGGGGCGGTGGAGGGCATGTACAGATGCTTCTCCTCTTTTTTGAAATCGACGGCGGATGCCATGGCCCTCTCTCCCTTCGTCAGCGCATATGCTCCAGCAGGTAGCCGATCATGCCAACGGACTCGGCCTCGTTGCCGCTGCTGGCCAATACCGACAGCAGCGTGCCCTGGGGATAGACGCCGCAGGCCTGGAGCCCCACCAGGCTGTCGGCGGGAATGCCGCACAGGAGGCTTTGGCCGCTGTCCTGGTCCCGGACCCGCCCGGGGCTCAGGTCGATGCCCTCCAGGGCCAAGGCCCCGCTGTCCACATAGGGCTGCAGGTCCACAAAGGCGCCCCCGGCCCCCAGGCGCTGGAAGCGCTCCTTGCCCAGCAGGTACACGTCCCCCTGGCCGGCCCCAATCCACACGCTGAGCTGCATGTCCCCATAGGTCTCGTCCGTGGTGAGGGCGGTGAAGGAAACCTCCTCCATCTCAGGGGCCACCTCTTGGTGGATCGTCTCCAGCAGCGCGTCCATGGCCTCGTCGGTACCCTGGTCCGCAAAGGCCCCGTCCGCGTAAAATTCCAGCTTTTTGTCCTCGGGCACCCGGTAGCGGGTGGTGGTGTAGAGCATGTTCCAGCTGAAAATGGCCAGAACCGCCAGCAGGGCGTATTTCCAGACGGAATACTGAAAGTGGTTTTTGATCCTTCGCCGGGTGATGGGCATGTTCAGCTTCATGGCGTCTCCCTCGTGTCCTAAAAAATAGGCAAGCCGCCCAGGGCGGCCTGCCATATGCAACGGGTCAATCCCTGGGCTTCATGGTGGGGAACAGCAGCACATCCCGGATGGAGGCGTTGTCCGTGAGCAGCATCACCATCCGGTCAATGCCAAAGCCCAGGCCTCCCGTAGGGGGCATGCCGTGCTCCAGGGCGTTCAGGTAATCCTCGTCCACTTTGGCGGTGGAAATGCCCTGGCTTTGGCGGAGCCTCACCTGCTCCTCAAAGCGGCGGCGCTGGTCGATGGGATCGTTCAGCTCGGAGAAGGCGTTGCCCATCTCGTGGCCGCAGATGAAGAACTCAAAGCGTTCCGTCAAATCCGGGTTCTCCGGCTTGCGCTTGGCCAAGGGCGAGATGTCCACGGGATAGTCTATGATGAAGGTGGGCTGGATCAGGGTGGCCTCCACATACTCGTCAAAGAGGGCGGCCAGGCAGTCCCCCCGCTTGGCGGTCTTGTCCACATGCACATCCAGATTGGCCAAGGCGGCCCGGGCCTGTTCGTCGGTTTTCCAATCCGCCCAGTCCACGCCGCAGGCGTCCTTCACGGCCTGGGCCATGGTTACCCGCCTCCAGGGGGCCTTCAGCTCGATCTGGTGGCCCTCGCTGGGGACGCAGGTGCTGCCGCAGGCCCTCAGGGCCACAAAGGCGTACAGCTCCTCCACCATCTCCATAACCTCATGGTAATCCGCATAGGCCTGGTAGGTTTCCACGCTGGTGAACTCCGGGTTGTGGGTGGCGTCCATGCCCTCGTTGCGGAACAGGCGGCCCACCTCGTACACCCTTTCAAAGCCCCCCACGATGAGGCGCTTTAAGTATAGCTCGGTTTCAATCCGCAGGAACATGTCGATGTCCAGGGCGTTGTGGTGGGTCTTGAAGGTGCGGGCTGCGGCCCCGATCTCCAAGGTGTGGAGCACCGGGGTATCCACCTCCAGAAAGCCCCGCCCGTCCAGAAACTCCCGCACAGCGGCGATGATGCGGCTGCGCTTGCGGAAGGTGTCCCGCACCTCGGGGTTCACGATCATGTCCACATACCGCTGGCGGTAGCGCAGGTCCGGGTCCTTGAGGCCGTGGTACTTCTCCGGCAGCACCTTCAGGCACTTGGACAGCAGGGTGATTCCCAGGGCATGGACGCTGATCTCGCCCTTTTGGGTACGAAAAACGGTGCCCCGCACCCCCAGCACGTCGCCAAGATCGAAGTCCTTGAAGGCGGCGTAGGCTTCCTCCCCCAGGTCGTCCCGCTTCACATAGATCTGGATGGTCCCTTCCCCGTCCAGCAGGTGGGCGAAGGAGGCCTTCCCCATCACCCGCTTGCTGACCATGCGGCCCGCTAAGGTGACGGCCTGTCCTTCCAGCGCCTCGAACCCGTCCAAAATGGCTCCGCTTGCGTGGCTGACGGCAAAACGGGTAATGGCGTAGGGGTCCTGGCCGGCTTGGACCAATTTCTCAAGCTTCTGGCGGCGAATGCCCTCCTGCTCGCTCAACTGCTGGGCCGTCAGCTCCGGACGGCTCTGCTCCTGGGGAATGGGTTGTTGATCGATGGTCATTCGTCCGCCTCCTTCTGTAATGCCGCTGTTACCTGGAAATCTCCTCCACCCGCAGCTGAAGGCTGCCGGCGGGGATGTCAACGCTGACGCTCTGGCCCACCCGCTTGCCCAGCAGGGCCGCGCCGATGGGGCTGTCCAGGCTGATCTTCATGGCCTTGGGGTCGGTTTCGTTGGCCCCCACGATGGTGAAAACCTGGGTGAGGTTCATGGTCAGGTTCGTCACCCGCACGGTATTGCCCACGCCCACCGCCTCGGTGGTGACCTCGTCGTCCTCCACCACGATGCAGTTGCGCAAGGTGTTCTCCATATCGATGATCTTGGCCTCGATGCGGCTCTGCTCGTTCTTGGCCTCGTCATACTCCGCGTTCTCGCTTAAATCCCCAAAGCCACGGGCCACGGCAATCTGCTCCGCAATCTCGTTGCGGCGCACGCTGGTATAATATTCCAGCTCTTTCTCCAGCTTGGCAAAGCCCTCTCGGGTCAAAACAACCTTTTTCTCCTGGTCCGGCATGGTGGTATCCCCTTTCACACTTGAAAAGTTCTTCTTCTTTTGGAAACGGGCCCGGGCCCGAAAAATGCCCTTGCTGCGCCTATATAGCAGATATGCACCGTTTCCCCGCCAAAACGGGTTTTGCGGTGCAAGCTGCAACTAACGTGCCGTGGCCGGGCTCACCCAGCCGCACGATTCTACGAAGTTACCGGTGTATTATACCCGTCCATCCCCCCGTTGTCAATCGTCCGGGCGAAAGCCCTCAAAAATAAACATCTGGTAATGCCTGCGGGCCTTGTCCAGGCTTTCCTGGTCCCGGATGGTCCAGGCCACCAGCAGCGTTTGCCGGAAACAGAGGCGCTTGTGGAGCCACATCGACAGGTTATGGTCGCTCCCGCAGGAGTATGACACAAAATGCGGGCGGCTTATCCCATTCACCAACAGGAATTTCATGGCAAAATGCGCCAGGGGGCCGGTTTCGGGGTCCCGCTGCCCGCCGCTGGCCAGCTGCCCCCTGAGGATGTGGGGCGCGTGAAAGCGGAAATACCACAGCGCCAGCGGGTGGAAGGACTCCACGCAGAAGGGGCCCCGGTAGGCCTTGAGGGCCTGAAGGGTCAGCCGGGCGTTTTCCCTGGGGTCGCCATAGTGCTTGATCTCCACAATCAGGGGGAC
>JARKQO010000507.1 GCA_029974855.1 Eubacteriales bacterium | reverse complement strand
GCCACCGCCTCTCCCGCCACTACGACGATCTTCATCGACAGCGCCGCCACCGCGAAATCCGTGGAATGCCCGGCCGGCTACAACGATATCCAGACCCTCTTCGACCGGTACACTTCCCTGATCCTCTCCGACGAAATGGGCGTGGACGAGGCGCTGGACGCGATGAAGCAAGAGATCGACCTCGTGCTCCAAGGCTTCTGATCCTTGCCCGATTCACTTTGCGGGGGAAAGCGCGGACCTCTCGCTTTCCCCCGGTTTCTCATTTTCTCCGCCATCCGAAGGCGGAGCCGCCTGCGAAGGAGTGAAACGCGTGACCAGGCCTCATCGAAGAGCAGCCCATAGCGATGCCCGGGCCGCCTGGCTCTTTCTATTGCCAAGCCTGGCCGGCTTCCTGGTATTTGTGCTGGTGCCCTTTTTCATGGTGTTCTTTCTGTCCTTCACCAAATACAACATCATCACCCCGGCAAAGTGGAACGAATACATGAATTGGGTCATGCTGACGCTGGACAAACGCTTTTTGGTGACCCTGGGCAATTCGGTCCTGTTTGTGCTGCTGCTGGTGCCCATGCATATGGGGATGGGCCTGCTGCTTGCCTTTGGCGTCAACAGCCTGAAAAGCAGGCCCCTTGTATACGCCTTCCGTACCGTCTATTATTTTCCCACGCTGCTGGCCACCTCCTCCATCGCCATCGCCTGGACGCTGGTGCTCAACAAGGATTTCGGCATTTTCAACTATTACCTGGGGCTGCTGGGAACGCCGAAGATATCCTGGCTGAGTTCCACCTTCTGGGTTTACCCGGCCACGATGCTTTTCAGCCTGTGGAAGTTTGTGGGTGGATACTTTCTCTATTTCCTGATCGGCCTGCAGGGCATCGACAGGGCCTATCTGGAGGCCGCCTCCATCGACGGGGCCAACGCCTGGCAGAAAACGCGCCATATCACCTTCCCGCTTTTGAGCCCCACGCTTTTTTTCGTATTTGTCACCATGATGATCGGTACCATCCAGATTTTCGACGAACCCTACATGCTCACGAACGGAGGCCCCGGCGACGCCTCGCGCTCCATCGGCCTGTACATTTACCAGACAGCCTTTGTATCGCAGAAGTTTGGATACGCCGCGGCCCAGTCCTTGGTGCTGATGGTGATTGTGATGAGCATTACCCTGGTGCAATTCAAGTTTTCGGGGATGTGGGTTTCCTATGACCGGGGATAGGGCGGCGGAAGGAGGGAGCGGTTTGGCTGTTCACAAAGCATTCCGGTGGCTTGGCAGGCTGATCGTGCTGATTTTATTGGGCTTTTTTGCGCTGTATATTCTGGTGCCGATCCTGTGGATGATCTCCTCCACGTTGCGCCCGCCGATGGATTCCTTTAAGCTGCCGCCGGCGATTTTACCCACGACCTTTGACTTTGAGAATTACCGGGTTGTCTTTGAAAAGGTGGCCTTCGGGAAGTTCGTGTTCAACTCCTTCAAGGTCGCTTTGCTCAGCACGGCGCTGCAGGTACTGTCCTCGTCCATGGCCGCCTTCGCCTTTGCCAGGCTGCAATTCAAGGGGCACAATCTGCTTTTCTTCGCCTTTTTGGCCTCGCTGATGATCCCGGCCCACGTCATGGGGATTCCCCGCTTCATTCTGATGAGCAAGCTGGGTCTGGTCAACAACCATCTGGCGCTGATCCTTCCGGCGTCCTTTGGCGCAATGGGCATTTTTCTGATCAGGCAGTTCATGCTCACCATTCCCAAATGCTACGATGAGGCCGCCTATATCGACGGCGCGGGTAAAGTCTTTTGCTACACCAGGATCATTTTGCCCATGGCCAAGCCCGCTTTGATCGTGATCGCGCTGCAGACCCTGATCGGCACCTGGAATGATTTTTACGGGCCGCTGATCTACATCAACTCGGAGGCCAAGATGACGCTGCCGCTGGGGCTGACGGTGCTGAGGGGAGTTTTTATGAGCGGAAATCAAGGAGTTGTGCTGGCGGGCGTCATATTATCATTGATAGCTCCGCTGGTATTCTATTTGTTTTGTCAGCGGTTCCTTTTGGAGGGAATCACGCTGAGCGGACTGAAAGGATGAACGAGGGCGCATGCGAGGCAAACAGGCCGGGGCAAGCAATCCCGGCAGAATGACAAAAAAAGAGATTGCCCTTGCTTGCGGGGTATCGCGGATTACGTTGGACCGCGTGCTGGGCAACAAACCGGGCGTTGGAGAGCAAACCCGGGCGAAGGTTTTGGACTTTTTGCAGCAGAACGGATACCGGGAGAACAGGCTTGCCCAGTCTCTGGTGCGGGGCAGAAGCCGCAGCTTCGGCATCATTGTATTCGACCTTGGCAACACCTTCTATGCACAGCTGGTCAACGCCTTTCAGCGCACCGCGCAGGAGGCGGGCTATGTGAGCTACATTATGCTCTCCAACAAGGACCCCCACAGCGAGAAGGCGCTGCTGGAGGATCTGCTTGCCCGTCAGGTGGAGGGCATTGTACTCAACTCGGTGGTGAAGGAGCCTGGCTACGGGGAATACCTGATGGGGCAGGGAACGCCGATCCTCTCGGTGATGAACCGGGTGGCACAGGATGTGCCCTTGCTGGGATTTGACGAACGCGCCTCCATGAAAGAGCTGGTCCGCTATGCGCTGGACCTTGGATACAGGCGTTTCTTTTATGTGTGCCCTCCCCTTGCCCGGGCCTTCACCAGCAACATGGATTCCCTTCTGCGCAGGAAACAGGGATTTGATGAGGAGGTGGCCTCATGCCCCCAGGCGGAGGCCACGATCCTGGGGGATTCCGGCTACCTGGACGCGCTGCTGAAGGCTGGGTATGACCGGGAGACGCGCCCCTGCATCCTGTGCACCAGCGACGTCTACGCCGTGGAGATTCACCGCGCGCTCATGGAGATCGGCCTTGAGGCGCCCCGGGACTACGCCATTGCCGGGTATGACAACATCCCCCTTTTGCATTCCTTTCAGCCCCGCCTGACCACGGTTTCCCTGCATATCGGCGAGCTGGGCGCAAAAGCCGCCCAATTGCTGATCGATGCGGCAGAGGGGGAGCCGCTGCCCAGGAAAGTGCTGATGCCCCACACCTTGCTGAAGATGGATACCCTGTAAATTTCCGCAGGCCGGCTTTTGATGCTCCCGCCGGCCCCTTGGAAGGGAAGATGGACAGATGAAGAGCGAAGCGTTTTGGCCCCGCTTGAGGCACTTGAATACGTATGATGAAAAGGCAACCCAGGCCGCCTTTTTACTGGGCGGCATAGGCACGGGCAACGTATCTTTGGGGGCCCGGGGGGAACTGAAGGACTGGGAGCTATTCAACTCGCCCGGAAAGGGCAATGTGTTTCCCTATACCTTCTTTGCGCTGCATGCCAACAATGGCAAGGAAGGTCCGGAGCGGCTGACCCACAGCCGGGTGCTGGAAGGGCCCATTCAACCCCCGCACAATCCGTCCCACGGCTATGACAGCGCCAGGCTTGCTGGCCTGCCCCGCTTGGAGCGCAGCCAGATGCGGGCCGAATATCCCCTTTGCGCGGTCAGGCTGGAGGACAGCCGCCTGCCGGTGGAGGTAACGCTGGAGGCGTACACCCCCTTTATCCCGCTGGACGAGGAGGATTCGGCGTTGCCGGTGGCGATTCTCCGCTATCGGGTTGTGAACCGCGCAAGCCAGCCATGGTTTGTATCCATCGCCGGTTCCATGGCCAATATGACGAGCTTTGCCGGCTATGGCACCTTCGGCTATGTCCAATACGGCAGCGACACGGCGAACCGCAAGGTGGAGGAGGGCGGGCTGCGGGGCTTTCTCTGCGAGGCCATGCCCTCGGACAGCGGAGAGCGAAGCGGCAACACCATGGCTCTGGTCACGCCCCATCCCCAGGCCAGCATCAAGCCCACCTGGTATCTGGGAGCCTGGTACGACGGCGCCCAGGACTTCTGGGATGATTTCAGCCAAGACGGCCTCCTGCGGGAGGAGGGAGGGGAGGCGGAGGCAGACGGGCAGATCCTCTTTCAAAAAAGGCAGCGCATCGGTTCCGTGGCCCCGTTTCAATGGCTCGATCCCGGGGAAGAGGCTGTATTTGCCTTTTACCTGACCTGGCACATCCCCAGCAGGCGGCTTTCCTGGTGGCAGGGGGAGGAGGTCCCGGGCAAGCCAAGGCAGCTGACCCGCAATTATTACTCCCTCCGCTTTGAGGATGCGCTGAAGGTGGCGGCTTATACGCATCAGCACCTTGCGCGCCTTCAGGAGCTTACCCTTTCCTTCCACGAGGCCCTTTTTGAAAGCACGCTGCCGCCGCAGGTATTGGATGCTGTCTCCTCCAACATCACGGTGCTGCGTTCCACCACCTGTTTTCGCACCGGGGACGGCAGCTTTTTCGGCTGGGAAGGCTGCTTCAACAACTGCGGCTGCTGCGACGGAAACTGCACCCACGTGTGGAACTATGCCCAGACGCTGGCCTTCCTTTTTCCAAGGCTGGAACAAAATATGCGCCAAAATGAGTTCCTGGTGGAAACCAGGCAGGACGGCGCGATGAATTTTCGCGCGCGCATCAAGCTTGAGGACCCGGAATGGACCATGCCCCCCGCGCTGGACGGACAGTGCGGCTCCATCGTACGCCTGTACCGGGAGTGGAGGATCAGCCAGGAGGACGGCCTGATCCATCAGATGGGGGAAAACGCCTTAAAGGCGCTGGACTTCGCCCTTGCATACTGGGACAGGGACAGGGACGGCGTACCGGACAGCCGTCAGCATAACACCTATGATATCGACTTCTACGGTCCCAATCCCCTTTCGGCGGGCATGCTGCTGGCTGCCCTCAAAGCGGGCGAGGCCATCGCCCGGCAGCTGGGCCAGGCCGGGCGGGCGGACGCCTATGCCAAGCGCTTTCAGGAAGGCAGCGCCCGGGCGGACCAATTACTTTGGGGCGGAGAGTATTATGTACAGCGGCTTGAGGATGTGGACCAGTATCCCTACCAGCATGGGTTGGGCTGCCTGTCGGATCAGCTGTTTGGCCAGTTCCTGGCCCATGTGGCGGGGCTTGGGTATGTGCTGCCAAAGGAGCATGTGAAACAGGCGCTGAAAAGCATCTACCGCTTCAACTTCATGCAGGACCTGTCCGGTCATCAGAGCGTGCAGCGCTGCTACGCGCTGGGGAAGGAGCGGGGCCTTGTGCTGTGCAGCTGGCCCCATGGCGGGCGGCCCCGGTTCCCCTTCGTCTACAGCATGGAGGTCTGGACGGGCATTGAGTACCAGGTGGCCGCGTCGCTTATCTATGAGGGATGTGTGGAGGAAGGGCTGGAGATCGTCCGCGCCGTGCGCCAGCGCCAGGATGGCTACAAGCGCAATCCCTTTGACGAGGTGGAATGCGGGCGTCATTACGCACGCTCCATGGCCAGTTGGGCGCTGATCCCCGCACTTTCCGGATTTTCATGGGACGGAAGGACGGGGCGGATGCACCTGGATCCAAAGATTCATGCGGATGATTTCCGCTGCTTCTTCAGCACGGGCAAGGCCTGGGGTACCTGCCGCCAGCGCAGGGACGAAAACGGCGATGTGAAACAGGAGTTCACCGTGATCTATCAGCCAGGGGCGTAGGGTGTCCTCAATGGGCATTCCCGTTTAGATTTCTCGGAGCGCTCTTTGGAGCATGCTGATTGCAAGGTCCATCAAAGGCACAGAGGGAGCTTTTTCCAACTCTTCAGGGCAGGTCCGCCCGCATCCACATGATGTTGTAAATGGGGAAATACTGGCTCATGGCAAAGTAGAAGGTCTTGCCGCCCTCTCCCATGTATTTGGGGTGCATGTAGGAGCCATACAGAGAGGGGTAGTCCGAGGAAAAGGCCAGGGGATATTCCTGGCTCCAGGGACCCCAGGGGGTGACGCCTTCCCGCATCACGATGCCACGGGTTGGTTCGGAAAGGTAGGTCATCAAAAAGTTGCCCAGGTAGGGATTATAGATCACGGAGATTTCCCCTACGGGCCTTTCGATCACCAGGTTCGCCTGCTTGATGCCTTCCTCGCCCGTCACCCATTGGGGCGCGCCGTCCGCCCCCTGGCCCGCGAAATAAGCATAGCTTTGGAAATTCTCCAGTTCCTTCGCCGGTACCTTCATCAACGCCACGCCGCCGTCCCGGCCCCCGGGGATACCCCAAAGGTACAGGGTGTCCCCCACTTGGCAGTTGGCGGTCTGGATAAAGTTGGAGTCCCCGGGCCACTTCACCTTCAGCTTTGTCCATTCCTGCCCAAAGTCCTCCGACTTGGCCAGGCCCGAATACCGGCAATCCCAGCGGCCCGGGTCGCCCCAATGGGAAACGGACATGTAGATGCAGTACAGGGTGTCATCCACAGCGAAAAGGTTGGTGGGGATCACCGTCATCTCAAGCCAGTCCAGCTTCAGGCTCACCAACAGCTCCTTGGCGATGTCCCGCTTATCCTTGATGGCGTCCACGATGGTCAGCCCGTCGGAGGGGTCCTCATCCTGGATCAGGAACAGCACGTTGCTGCGCCAGCGGCCATGGTTTTCATCCCCAAAGGTATCGCCGCCGAACATGTAGGTGGTATCGCCGATCACCGCCATGGAGCCCAGGTCCACACCCCACACGCCAAAGCGGGACTGCGTCTTGTTTTCGGTGTTTTCCCCGGTGATTTGCGAAACCTTTGTCACAGCGGTATTCGTCAGGAAATGCAGCTCCCACTGCTTGCCGGGCAACGCCCCGATGGCCGCGTCCTCCCCCAGGGGAAGGGACTCCGCCAGGGCCGTGCCCAAGGAGAAAACCGTCAAAAGACTAAGCAACGCCGCAAGGCACCGGTTCATGTCCGCGATCATGGCAGCCCCTTCTTTCGTTAAGAAGATATAACATCGATCTCATACAACCTATAAAAGAAGCTCTTTGAACCCGAGGGAACCAGAACGATTACACGCTAATTTTGCCTTTGTTCGGATGCTGTATAGAGCGCTATGTAACATCGTTATCATGATGGAAATGATAGCAAAACGCATTGCCCCTGTCAATATGACATATACAGCCTTTCAGGATACGCTCTGTAGGACTGCAATACATATTGGACAGGGTGTTGAGGGAAGTTGCAAAGGGATTCTTTGGGAGAGAGCCAACGCAAGGGGCGCATGAGGGACTGAACCACCATCGGCTTCAGCCGGTGGTGGTTCAGTCCCGGGATTCTGAGGAGCCGTAGCGGCCCTTCATCAGGCAGGTTCGATCAAATTGGCTTCATAAATGAGCTTGATGTCCAGCTTCGCCGCCTCGGAAAGCTTGGCAAAGGGCTCCCGGCAATCCGTATCCTCAGTCATCAGGCCCTTGAGGCGCAGGATTTCCTTGGCGGTGTTCATGGCCCCGTATTTTGCCACGATGTCAATCACGTTATTGATGCGGTGCTGCAGCGCGGCAGCCTCGGCAAAGAGCCCCTCTTGAAAGAGCCGGTATTGCTTTACATACAATTCCGGCATAAAGTTCAGGGTGCTGCCTATGCCGCCGTCCGCGCCGGAAATCAGGCCGTTGATCATCATCTCGTCGTGCCCGTTGAACACCAGCAGGTTTGGGTGGCGGTATTTGAGCCGTTCCAGCATATACATATCCTTCGAGGTGAATTTGATGCCCCGGATGTTGGGGTTCTGGGCCAGTTCATCCACAATGTCGCCGGTTAACGAAAAGCCCGTGAGCTCTGGGAAATTGTATACGATGGTGGGCATGCCCACCCGCTCGGCGATGGTGTTGTAATAATTGCAGATTTCCGCTTTGGAAAACTTATAGTAAAAGGGCGTTACGGCTGACACGGCATCCGCGCCGCACTGCCGGGCATGGAGGGACAGGCCGATGGTCAGATCGGTGCCGATGCATCCCGTGTGGGCAATGACGCTCAGACGGCCGTTGTTTTGCTCCACCACCGCCTCCAGCACCTTTTTGCGCTCATCCACAGTCAGCAAAAATGCCTCTCCTGTGCTGCCGCTGACATAGAAGCCGTCCAGCCCCGCTGAAATCAAGTATTCCACAATGTTCTTCAGGCACCCGTAGTCGATGCCGCCATCGGCCTGGTAAGGGGTAATCAAAGCGGCGTATAAGCCTTTCAGGTCTTTCATGTGTTGTTCTCCTCTTCCTTTGTTGGATTTTGAACAGCCGCTTTCCCAAGGCAGCTTTCCCGCAGGCAGAGCTCCGGCTTGAATAACGTGCAGCGGTCCACACCGCAATCCGGGGTTTCCAGGAGCCTCAGGCTCGTTTCAGCGGCCTTCTGGCCAATCTCATAAGTTTTATAGGAGACCGAGGTCAGCTTTTCCGGCATGATTTCACAGGCCTCGGTATTGTCATATCCGATGATGCCAATGTCATCCGATACCCGCAGGCCATGGTCCTTCACCGCCTGAATCGCGCCCCGGGCGATGCGGTCATTGAAGCACACCGCGGCGTCGATGCCGCCAAAGCGGCACAGCAGGTCGTCCATCAACTCATAGCCGCTTTCAGGGGAGTTTTTACAGCTCAGCATCCGCACGATGCGCTCATCGGGCTCCATGCCCGCCTCCCATAGGGCGGAGAGATATCCCTGGTAGCGGTCAAAGCTCACCCGGTAGTGGACGGCGGACAGGTACGCGATGCGCCGGTAACCCCCTTGAATCAAATGCCGCGTGGCGATGTAGCCGCCATAAAAGTCGTTGGAGGATACAAAAGGGAAGTCCAGGCCATTCACGCGCCTGTTGCAAAACACAATCGGAACATCCGTGGAGGACAGCATGATGTATAGCTCCTGATCCTCCAAAAAGCTGCTGTTCACCGTTGGGATCATGATGATGCCGTTCACCTTGGAATTGAGCAAACGCCGCAGGTAGGAGTTCTGCTTTTGCTGGTCGTTATCGGTATTGCAGAGTACCACGTTTGCGCCCATGCGCTGCATCGTGTCCTCGATTCCCCGCAGGATACCGGGATAGGTATCGTGCATGATATTGGGGAGCAGTACGCCGATATTCCTCACATCCCGCCGGATATCCGCCGCGTTGGCGGCAAAGTCGGCCACATAGGTGCCGCTGCCGTTTACCGAATATAGATAGCCCTCCTGTACCAGTTCGTTGATCGCCCGGTCGATGGTGGTGCGGGTAACCAGATATTGCTGGCACATCTGCGGCCTTGAGTCCAGCTTTACATGGGGTCTGGAAGAAAGCACCTCCTCTAGAATTGCCTGCTTGATTTCTTTGTATCTAAGGGCCATATCAGCACCTCCAGCCTGTATTCCCATTCTAAAGGCTCCTCAACAGATTTTCAACATATTCGTCAAATAACGGGCAACTAATGGACCAATCGGGCAGCTGGGATTTTTGCGCCGCCTACCGCCCTCTTTTGAGCAGGCATCGGGTGAAAGCTGACCGCTTTTTGTCAAAGCGGATCGTTCTGCGGCCAAACCGTTGACTTTTGCAATGCCTTCCCCTACCATCAAACCATATCAGCCACCTGTACAGCCACATAAGAGAAGGAAAGGAGCATTCATCGTCATGAAGGTCGCGATTCTGGGATGTGGAACCATGGGCCGCGCTCACGGGGCGGCATACCGCGCCTTGGGGGCCCAGGTAATCGCCGTTTGCGATACGAATCCGCAAAGCGCCGCCGCCCTGGCCCATGAGCTTGGCTGTCCGGCCTACGCCGACGCCGGGCAGCTGTTTGGGGAGCAAAGGCCGCAGGCTGTCTCCATATGCACTCCTGCCAACGCCCATGCCGAAGCCATCGCCCTGGCCGCCTCCACAGGCTGCGCCATCCTATGTGAAAAGCCCCTGGCCTGGAGCCTGGAGCAAGCCTTCAGCGCCGCCCGGAGCGTGGCCCAAAGCAAAACTCCCTTTCGGTTGGGCTTCAAGATGCGCTACGAGGACGTCTACGCCGAGGCATGGCGCATTCTGGACTCCGGCGAGCTGGGTAAGCCCAGGAATGTTTTCATCAGCCATTTTCAACCGCTTTCCGATCCTGCCTGGTATATGGACGTCGGCGTCACCTCGGAGCTGCTCATCCATTCCTTTGATATCGCCTGCTGGGTGTTTCGGGAAAAACCTGCCCGGGTCAGGATGCAGAGCCAGCGGCTGCTGGGCCGGTCAGGAGAGGATCAGGCGACGGTGGAGCTTTGGTTTTCAGGCAATGGCAAGGCTGTGGTGGCCGGCGGATACATGCCCGGCTATCCCCTCATTCGCGGGCAGCATGACTTTGTCTTTCAGTTTCAAGGGGAAAAGGGGTATGTGGCGGGCAAGCGCAACGGCGGTATCGCGGTGTTTTCCCCACGGGGAATCCGGGAACTGCGCCCTGAGCCCCGCAATGCGTTTGAATGGGAGATCAACGATTTTCTGAAGGCCGTTCGTGGGAAAGAGGCCGGCGGAGCCACCCTTCACGACGCACTGGTATCCCAGCTTGTGCTGGAGGCGGCTTTGGCTTCGGACCGCTCCGGGCAGCCCGAAGCGGTGGCCGGGATGCCCGCAGACATGGAAAAGGAGTGAAACACAATGAAACGCTATGATGTTGCCGTGGTTGGCGGAGGAAGCGCGGGATTGGCCGCCGCGTTGGCAGCCGCCCGGTCCGGAGCCAAAACCCTTTTGGTGGAACGGTATGGTTTTTTGGGCGGCATGCTGACCGCGGGGCTGGTGACCCATTATGACCCCATTGAGCAGATGGAGGCGTCCGGCATCCCCTATGAGCTGTATGCGCGGCTGAAGGAACGGGGCGCCGTTCAGGAATTTGACATGACCGGCGTGGAAATGCCCTTTCGCTATTGGCAGGGGGGCTGCGGCATAGATGCCGAGGCCTATAAGAGCCTGGCCCTGGACCTGGTCAGGGAAGCGGGGGTGGAGCTGTTGCTGCACACCTGGGTGTCCGGCGTCGTCCAGGATGAAGG
Source organism: Eubacteriales bacterium (assembly GCA_029974855.1). The sequence continues at coordinate 4,169 of JARKQO010000507.1, read as the reverse complement.
CGGAAGCGTGGTGGGCCTGGAGCTGTGCCACAAATCCGGCAGGGAAACCATCGGCTGTAAAATTGCCGTGGATGCCACAGGCGACGCGGATCTGGTGGCCTACGCAAAGGCTCCCTTCCATCTGGGGGACGAGGGAGGCGGCTGCATGTCTCCCACCCTTTGCTTCAACATCGGCGGGGTGGAGATGGAGACCCTCTACCGCTATCTGGAGGAGAACCCCGATGAGCTGGGAAATCACCCCCGGCTGGGAAAGTACATCCGGGATCCCCGGAAAAGCTCGATTATCCAGGGCTTTTACCGCCTGATCGCCCAGGCGCGGGCGGCGGGCGATTTGAACATCGCCATGCCTGAGCCCGGGCTTGGCATGGTGGTCCTTCCTATACCCGGCTCCTTTCACGTGAACACCGTGCGCCTGCCGGGCCTGAACCCTGTGGATGTCAGGGACCTGACCACCATGGAGGTGGTGGAGCGCGGCTATGTTGACGAGGCATTCCGCTTCATCCGCAAATACATACCGGGATGCGGGAATTCCTTTGTGATGCAAAGCGCGGCGCAGATCGGCATCAGGGAATCGCGCCGCATGGAGGGCCTTTACAAGCTGAAGGTAGAGGATATTCAAGCTGGCACGCCATTTCCGGATGCGGTGGCCCGCTTCAAATGGGGCCATACGGATGTGCATTCCGGCAATGGGATGCAATGGTCCTTTGAGTTTATTGAAGGGCCTTACTACATTCCCTACAGGGCGTTGGTTCCCGCCGGGACGGGCGGGCTGCTGGTGGCGGGGCGCTGCATTTCGGCCACCCAGGCCGCGATGGCCTCCATCCGCATCATGCCGGTGTGTTCCGCCACGGGCGAGGCTGCCGGCACTGCCGCCGCGCTGTGCGCCCTACAGGGCTGCCAGCCACAAGAGCTGGACGCCGCGCTTTTGCGCACCGCGCTGCACAAGGCGGGCGTAACCCTGTAACCCCTTTATTGAACAGGCGAGGTGAAAGGTATGCCGCTTCCCCAGGTTTTGGTTACGATTCCCGACGGCCCTTTGAAGGCCCATATGTTCACACCGGCGTTCATGGCAAGCCAGCGGGAGAAGATGGATATTCTTTGGAACCCCTATGGACGGGAGCTGACGGAAGATGAATTCTGCCGGTTGATCCGTGGGAAGGACGCGTGCGTCACCGGTTGGGGGTCCCCCAAGGTCAGCGGGCGGGTGCTGGACTGCGCGGACAGATTGAAATTTCTGGGCCATTGCGCGGGCACCGTCCGCTGGCTGGTGGACGAGAGCTTCTTTGACCGGGGCATCGTGTTGACAAACGCGAACCTTGCCCTGGCCCCCTCCGTAGCGGAGTATTGCCTCATGACCATGCTCATGGCCCGTTGGCGCGTTTTGGAGAGCATGGAGCGGGTCCGTGGCAATCTCTGGCAAACCAACAACGATGTGGTTCCCGGCCTGAATGGATGCAAGATCGGCCTGATTGGCTATGGAGCCATCACCGAAGAGCTTCTTCGCCTGCTTAGGCATTTTGACGTGGAGATTTTGGTCTGTTCCTCCCATTGCCCCAAAGAGGCGCAGCAGCGCTATGGATTCTCCCTCTGCTCCCTGGACGAGGCGATGGGATGCGATATCGTGTCCGTGCATGTGACGCTGTCGGAAGCCACCCGGGGCTTGATTGACCGCAAAAAGCTGGCTTTGGTCCGTGACGGCGCCATCTTCCTGAACACGGCGCGGGCGGCGGTGGTTGATGAGGAGGCCCTGCTGTCGGAGCTGCAAAAAGGACGCTTCTACGGCGTTTTGGATGTTTTCACACAGGAGCCCCTTCCGGAGAACCATCCCCTGCGGCAGGTGAGGGGCGCGATCATCACGCCCCACTCGGCGGGCACCTCCGTGTACTTCCGCCGGAAGATGGCGGAATTGACCTTTGCGGACCTGGAGCGCTCGCTGCGGGGCGAAACGCCCAAGGGCCTGATCACGCTGGAGAAATACCGGAGCATGACCCCCGCCTGATCCCCGTTTCAGGCGCTTTCAGCCGCCGGTTGGCGCTGCGCGTCCCTTGGAGACGGGAGGACCCTGCCGGGATACCCAGGGGCATGCGGAAGAAGCTGATGGGAAGCTGATTGTAATTTGTGATATCTGCCCGTTATCGACCGATCATATTGACAACCTGCATGGGTTTTACTATGCTGAATGCGAGATTGGCGGGCTGGAATGGGCAGACAAGTGAAGAGGGGCAAGGATTGGATGAAGCGCTATGATGTCATTGTAGTCGGCGGAGGTTCCGCCGGCCTGGGAGCGGCTATCTCCGCGGGGCGGGCGGGGGCGTCCACGCTGTTGGTAGAGCGTTACGGCGTGCTGGGCGGTACGGCCACCATGGGCCTTACTTGCCACTGGGATCCCATCCGCATGGTTGGCGTGCGGGGGCTGGCCCTGGAGTACTACGAGGCCATGAAGGCCAGCGGCCATTTTTTGGACTTTCCCTTTGACGAGCCAAACCCGATGACCACCTTCTGGGAATGCGGCGCCAGCTTTGATCCGGAGGAATACGCGGACTTTTCCCGGAAGCTGTTGCGGGAGGCGGGGGTGGAGTTGCTGCTGCACACCATGGTGACCGGCGTGCGGGTAGACAATGGAAGGATCCGCAGCCTGAACGTGTTTCACACCGATAGCGACGAGCTTACCGCTGATTTGTTTATTGACGCGTCGGGCGACGCTGTGGTTGCCTATCTGGCCGGGGCCCCGTATGAAAAGGCTCCTGCGGAGGAATTGCAAGCCGCCACGCTGATGTTCCGCATCGGCGGTGTGGACAATGAGCGTATGTACCGGTATCTGGAGGAAAACCCGGACGAGCTGGGGGTCCATCCCCGCCTGGGCAAAATGATCCGGGACCCCAGGCGCTCCACCACCATCGCGGGTTTCCAGGGGTTGATCGCAAAGGCCAGGGCAAACGGCGATGTAAGCGTCATTCTGCCCGAGCAAGGCATCGGCTTTGACCGGCTCTGGCGGGACGGGGAATTCCGCTTGAATTGCACCCATACCATCGCCACGGACTGCACAGCCCCCGGCGCGCTGACACAGGCGCAGCTTTCCGAAAGCGACAAGACCCGCGAGCTCATTCGCTTTTTCAACCGTTATATTCCCGGCTGCGAGGGGGCGTACCTGGACCAGCGGGCCCCGCAGATCGGCGTTCGGGAAAGCCGGAGGATCGTTGGCGACTACCGGTTGACCGAGGACGACATCGCCGGCGCCAGGCGCTTTGGCGACGCGGTGGTGGAGGCGGACTGGGCGCACTGTGATACCCATTCCCCGGATGGAAAAGCCTGGTCATTCAAAATGTATCCCGGCCCTTATCAGATTCCCTACCGCTGCTTTCTGCCCAAAGGAATAGAGAACCTTTACGTTGCGGGCAGATGCGTCTCCTGCGACAGGGCGGCCTTTGCCTCGATTCGCATTCAGCTGATCACCATGACCATGGGACAGGCCGTGGGCACGGCGGCAGCCCTCGCCTGCCGCACCGGCGGCAAGGCAACCCGCCAGGTGGACGTGGCGCACCTTCAGCAGGCGCTGCGCCAGGCGGGGCACCGGATTTGACTTGCAAAATGCCAAGGCATTGCGCAATAATAAACCAAGGAGGAAAAAACCATGAAAAGAACGTTCGTATGGTTGCTGGCACTGGTCATGACCCTATCCGCTTTCGGCGGCGCAATTGCCGAGGGTGCTGAACGCCCCACGGAAATCGTATTTTGGAGCGCCTATACGCAAGAAGCCCGAATCGCCGCCATGAACGCCATCGCGCAGCGTTTCGAGGAGGAAACGGGCATCAAGGTCACCCAGGAAGTGATCCCCTGGGGTGCCCAGGCTGAAAAGTGGCGTACCGCTTACGCCGCCGGTACGCTTCCCGCGGCGATGGTCACCTTGACAGACCAGGTTATGTACATGCATCTGGCAGGCGCCACCGTGCCCCTGGACGACTTGGTGGCCGATCTTGGCGGCGCGGAGCGTTTCATGGCAGGCGCGCTGTCCTCCAATCAGTACGAGGGGCAGTATATCGCCGTGCCCCACTATGCCCACTGCCGTCTGCTGTACTATCGCAAGGATGTGCTGGACAGCCTTGGATTGACCATGCCTGAGGCTCCCACTGCCGAGGATGTGGTGCGCGTTGCTACCGCCATGACGGACG
>JARKQO010000501.1 GCA_029974855.1 Eubacteriales bacterium | reverse complement strand
TGGCTGGCGGTGGAAGTCCAGCACCGGAAGCTGCGCCGTGAGCCTGCCCAGCAGCTGGGCCACCTCCTGGTCCGTGCCCTCAAACAGCAGGCTCAGCAAGGCGGGCTCCTCCTGGTTGATGGAGGAAACCCCGGGAATCTGCTTCAGCAGCCGCACCGCCTCCTCCGCCACGGAGCCCTCCTCCCGCTCCAGCAGCCGCAGGCGGATAGGGGCCCGGCCGCTGATGTGGCCTTCCAGCTCCTCCACGGAGCCGGAAAACACCAGCTTGCCATGGTCGATGATGGTGAGGGAATCGCACATCTCCGACAGCTCCGGCAAGATGTGGGAGGAAATCAGCACGGTTTTCCCCATCTCCTTGAGGCTGCGGAGAATTTGCTTCATCTCCGCCCGGGCCCTGGGGTCCATGCCCGAGGCGGGCTCGTCCAGAATCAGCAGCTTGGGATCGTGGATCAACGCCCGGGCCAGGCACAGCCGCTGCTTCATGCCCCTGGACAGCACATCCACATAGGCTTCCCGCTTGTCCTGGAGGTTCACCAGCTCCAGCAGGCTGTCGATCATATGCATGCGCTCGTTGTACCCAAAGCCATAGCACCGGGCGTAAAAGTCCAGGTATTCCCAGGCCTTCAGCCTGTCGTATACGCCGAAGAAATCCGGCATGTAGCCCATCATCCGCCGAATCTGCTTAGGATTCTTGCCCACCTCGATCCCGTTCAGGGTGGCCGAGCCCTCGGAGGGCTTCAGCAAGGTGGCCAGAATCTTCATGGTGGTGGTTTTGCCCGCGCCGTTGGGCCCCACAAACCCGTGGAGCTCCCCCTCCCCGATGGTGAGGCTCAGGTGGTCCAGGGCCAGAAAATGGCCGTAGTACCGGGTCAATCCTTCCAACTGAAGCATTATTGCACGCTCCCTTCCAGCACCAGGTAGGGGGATGCGATTTCCGCGTACCCATCCCCATTGGAGGTGCTCGGCGCATATTGCACAAACAGCTCGCCGTCCCGGGTCAGGCAGTCCTTCCAGTCCAGCTGCTTTATCAAGCTTTTCTTGGGGTCCATCAGCTTCCATTCCCCGGTTTTCGCGTTCCAGATATACAGGTCCGATTCCGCGTAGCTGTACTCCACGCCCAGCTCCAGAAGGGTCAGTTCCGCATGCCGGGCATCCTGGGGGATGGCGAAGCAGAACATGGGCTTGTCCTGGAGGCGGTAGTAGCGGTAACGCTCGGTGATCTGGACCCCGGCAACGGGGTTTTTCTCCTCCTTGGCCTCAAACACCGGGATCATGCCCCGCAGGTAGTGCATCGTGCCCTCCGGGCTCAGGGCGTGATATTGTATTTTTGCCCCGATCACGTCCCGCTGGGCGGTGCGCTTCACTGCCTCCCCATTGGCTGTCAAATTGACGGAGAACAGGCCGTCGTCAAAAGTCAGGTAGTAGAAGAACGCCCTCTCCTCATACCAGTTGCCGTTGTTGATGGCATAGTTGTACAGGTTGGACTGCAAGGAGCGCTTCTCCCGCTCCTCGTTGGACAGCCGGTTTGCCTGGGTCTTGCTGTCCGCAAAGTCCTCCGGGTAGACGATGGCGGAAACCATGCTATACACATCCGTATACTGCTGCTGGCTGGCAGAGATCAGCACCCCCTCCGAAATGGGAATGTTGCCGTACGCGTTGGCAGCGGGCTGGCCTTGAGCCTTCTGGTCCTCCTCCTTGGCGTAGGCGATGAGCCGGTCCGCCGTTTCGCCGGGCAGCAAAGCGGGCACGGCACAGTACCCCATGGGTGTGATCACATGGCCGGCCTGGAGGGGGTATTCCCCCTGGTTTACCACTGTCACCCGGAGCCCGTCCTTCTCCCAGCGGCAATCGCCCTGGATTTGGATTTTTGGAAGCTCCAAATCCTCCACAAAGAAGGAGCGGACCGTTCTGGAAGCGCTGTCCGGGAAGGTGAGGGCGTTGGAGGGCCCTTGGCGGTAGACATAGCGGAGCCTGTGGGTCCTGGGAGGTTCGCTGTCGTCATAGTAGCTTTCCTGGGCCACCCGGATTTCCCCCGGCTGGGAGGAGATGGTAACAGGGCCGTTCTCCGCCACGCTGAGGCCCACCATGGCCGAGGCGCTGAGGCTTCCCTCCGCGTCCTGGGTCACGATGCCCGCCAAGCTGGCCACGGGCCGCCGGAAGGCCATGGTGTTGCCCATCAGCAGCAGCAAGGCCACAAAGAGGATGGACAGGGCCGGAATGGTGGCCCACATCAAGTCCCGCTTGTCCTTTTTCTTCAGGAACCAATAGCTGCCAAAGCCCACCAGCACCACAAACACCAGCAGCAAAACCAGCGGAAGCAGAAAGCTGCTGTCGTTGGGCAAAGGAATCTGCCCGATGACATTCCCGTCGATGTAGCTGTTGCTGCGCCGGTAGTAGTTGGAATAGAGCTCCGAAATTTTTTTATACTGGTCCCCCATGGCGGTGATCAGCACCCGCTGCCAGAAGGCGGTGGTGCTGAGCCAATCGCTCAGGGGCTTATCCGACAGGGAGAAGGCCGCGGTGAAAACCACCCCGTCCCCCACCCGGGTCATATCCAAAAGCCCTGTCTCCTGAAAGGATACCAAGGGGTTTTTGGCGTTTTTCAGCTCTGTCAGCAGCGCCGCTCCCTCCGGGGAAAGGAGCTGGGCCTGTGCCTGGTTTTCAGGCTTGGCCGACCCTAAAGTGGGCTCGGCGGCCTTCACATAGGACAGCAACGAGGGGGTAATATCCCCTGCGCTTTGGGCGGTACTTCCCGCAGTGATCCCGGTGAACTGGCTAAAGAAGGGAAAGCCCAAAGCCGCCTGGGCGCCGCCTCCCACAATGGCAATGCCCCCGTCCTCCAGCCACTTTGCAAGGGCCGCCTGCTGCCGGGGATTCAGGGCGCTTAGGTCCACCCCGTCCACCGCCAGGAAGGCGAAGGCCTCCATCATCTCCGAATCCTCGGGAAAGTTATCCGCTTCCAGCGGCACCACCTGCCATTGCTCCCCCCGCTTCAAGGGGTCCTTGGTGTTGGAAAAGATGAATTGGGACAGGGGCGCATTTTTTTCGGACAGGGTTGCCACCAGCATGGTGGAAGGGTCCATGACGTTGGAAGGGGTCACGGTTTGGGACGCGATGACCTTTCCCCCCACCAGAAACTCCACCTGGTACTCCTTTTGCTTCGTGGTGAGCTCCACCAGAAGCTGCTCCTGAACCTCGGCCTGGGAGGCTACGGAAACCGGGATTTCATACCGGTCATACTCCTCCCGGTTGCGGTAGATGTTCACCGCCAGGGTGCCCGAAAGGTTCTCCCCCTGGTTGATCAGCGTGACGCGAAGGGGCAGCTTTCGCAGATAGGTGATCCTTCCGTCATAGCCGATCTCCGCCTCCAGGGTCAGCCCCGGGTAGGCGATGTCCTTGGGAACGGCCGCCGTGGGCACGGGGGTGGGGGTCGCCTCCCCTTCCATGTCGCCCGCGTCCGGCAGGCTGTTAGCCAGGGCCCAGGGGATCAGGCTGGTGAACAGGCATATCAAAAGCAGCAGGCATACCGGAATCCGCAGTGGATGTTTTCTTCGCATGGGCGCATCGGCCTCCTTTTGTGAACTCCCATTGCGAATAAGACGCACCAAGGATGGAGATTGTTCCCAATCCGCCAAAAACCGTTCTGAAAAAGCGGGGTAAGGAACAAAAGACGCCCTTCCCGCCGGCCTTTGGGGAGGCGGGAGGGAGGGGCGAAGGCCAACGGGAAGGGGGCGGCCAGGCCCTGACTTTTGGGCGTCGGCTTAGGAGTCCATCAGGCGGTAAATGGCCAAGACGGCCTCCCGGTCCAAGGGATGGTACACCCCCACAAGGCCGCCGGAGGTGGCCCGGGCGGCCATTTCCTCCAGCCTGTCCTGGCCGATGCCCGCATCCCGCAGCCGGGTGGGCATGTTCAGGGAGCGGTAGTAGGCCTCCAGGCGGCAGATGCCCTCCCGGGCCACGGCTTCGTCGTCCCCGCAGTCTTCCGGAACCCCCAGGACCTGGACGGCAAATTGCTTCAGCTTGGCCGGGCCGTGGGGCAGCACATATTTCATCCAGGCCGGGAACACGATGGCCAGCCCGGCCCCGTGGGCGATGTCGTACAGGGCGCTGAGCTCGTGGTCCAGCTTATGGCTGGCCCAATCCCCCATCCGGCCGGTTTGCAGCAAAGTGTTGTGGGCCAGGGCCGCCGCCCACATCAGCTCTGCCCTGGCGTCGTAATCCCGGGGGTGGGCCAGGGCAATGGGGCCTTGGGCAATCACCGTGCGCATGGCGGCCTCCAGCAGCTGGTCCGTCAGCATCACGTTCTCCACCCGGGTGAAATAGCGCTCCATCAAATGGGCCAAAATGTCCACAGCCCCGCAGGAGGTTTGATAGGGGGGCAGCGTAAAGCTCAGCTCGGGGTTCAGAATGGAGAACCTTGGCACATTGGCCAGGGCGTTAAACCCCCGCTTGAGCATGCCCTCTTCCTTGGTGATCACCGAGGAGTAGCTCATCTCGCTGCCCGCCGCGGGGATGGTGGGCACCGTGCCCACAGGCAAGGAGGAGGCGGGCACAGCCGTTCCCTCGTGGAAATCCCAAACGTCCCCCTCATAGGCCGTCCCCGTGGCGATGGACTTGGCGGTGTCGATGACGCTGCCGCCGCCCACAGCCAGCACTAAGCCGATGCCGTTTTCCCGGCACAGCCGGATGCCCTCGTAGACCCGGGCCAGCAGGGGATTGGGCTGAATGCCCCCCAGTTCCCACACCCGGATGCCCTTCTGGGCCAGGCTGTCCATCACTTGGTCGTACAGGCCCACGGCCTTGATGTGCCCGCCGCCGTACACCAGCAGCGCCTTATCCGAGTAGCGGGCGGCCTCTTCCCCCAAATGGGACAGGGCGTTGCGCCCAAAGATAATTTTGCATGGGTTTTCAAAGATAAAATCGATCATATGCTCTCTCCCATTCCTTGTTCATTTTTCAAATCCTAGCCCTCCAGGACTTTGGCGGTTTCCTTCAGCTGCTTGCGGATCTCCAGATGCTGGGGGCATTTTACCTCGCATTCCCCGCACTCCACGCAGGCGGAGGCCCTTTCCCCGGACAGCCAGGGGGCGGAGCCGATGGCGGCGTAGTTGGCCTTGGCGAACTCTGTGAGGCCATAGACCCGGTGGTAGTTCATGGTCTCAAAATTCAGGGGGATGTTCACCCCCGCAGGGCAGGGCATGCAGTAGTTGCATCCGGTGCAGTAGAGCTTGGCCCGCTCCTGGTGCTCCTCCATGGCCCGGCTTATCCGCTCCCGCTCCTGGGGTGTCAAGTCGCTGTCCTGGGAGGCGACGCGCACGTTCTCCTTCACCATGTCCGGGGTGCCCATGCCGCTGAGGGCACAGCTCACCCAGGGATGGGTCAGCACAAAGCGCAGGGCGATCTCCGGGGAAGAATGGACCTTGCCCGGCAGCAAAGCCTGGACCTGGGGCGAGGGGGCCCCCAGCCTGCCGCCGCCCACAGGCCCCATGACCACCACGCCCAGCCCCTTTTCCGCCGCATAGGTAATCACCTGCTCCTTGGCCCGGTCCAGCAGGTTGTACTGGCAGAGCATGGAGGCGAAAAGCCCCGTATCAATGAGCTTTCGCATATTCTCGGGGGTGTCGTGGGTGGAAAAGCACAAGTGGCGGATCAGGCCTTCCTCCCGGGCCCGCTGGGCCATGCGCACCTGCTCCTGGATGCCTTCCTTCCCAAAATTGTCGTAGGAGAGGCACCAAAGATGATAGAAGTCGATGTGATCGGTCTGCAGGCGCTCCAAAGACGTTTCCAGGCATTTGCGGGAGGCGTCGTAGCCCTGGATCTCCCCCGGCAGCTTTGTGGACAGGAAAACCTTGTCCCTGTAGCCGTCCCGGAGCGCCTTGCCCAAAATGACCTCACTTTCCTGGTCGCAATACCCGGGGGCT
>JARKQO010000468.1 GCA_029974855.1 Eubacteriales bacterium | reverse complement strand
TTGCAAAACCCGGGGCAGTTGGGCCAGCGCGCCCTTGCCCAAGTGGAACTCCCGAAGGCCTGTGGCGTGCCGCCGCCCGCAGGGGCAGTCAAAGCCCTGGGGCCGCAAAAGCTCTTCCAGTGTTAACGTGGAAAAATCCGTCATGCGTGCTGCTTCCCCCGCTCCCGCTTTCGTCCTACCGGCGCTCAATGGTGACATGCACCATGTCCCCCGGCTGTTTTCCAATTTGCTTGCGAATGGCCTTCAGCACCCCGATGATATGCCCCGGGGTGCCCATGCGCACCAGGCTTCCGTCGTAGGGCACGCCGTCAAAGGTGGCGTGCACCTTCACCCGGCCCTGCCCAAACTCCTGGCGCACATCATAGGGGAACTCCACATAGGCCGCGTCCAGATCCGGTACCTTTTGCAGCACGGCATCAAAGGCGTATTGCTTTTCCGGCATGGAACTCCCCCTTTCCCCTCCTTTGGAGAGGTTTCGCCCCCTCATCATACCACGCCCAGCCACCCCTTCACAAGTGCCAGGAGCATGCACAGCCCGATGCCCAGCGCCGTGGGCAGCAGCACCGATACCGCCGTCCAGCGCAGGCTTTTGGTTTCCTTGTAGATGGTGAGCACCGTGGTGGAGCAGGGCCAGTGGAACAGCGCAAAGATTGCCACCCCCGCCGCGGTCCAGGCGGTCCAGCCATGGTCCAGCAGCAGCGTTTTCAGCGTCAGCAAGCTCCCGGGCTCCGCCAGGGCCCCCTGGGCCAAATAAGTCATCATGATGATGGGCAGCACGATCTCGTTGGCGGGAAAGCCCAGCACAAAGCCCAGCAAAATCACCCCGTCCAGCCCCATGAGCCGCCCCAGGGGCTCCAGCCATCCGGCGGCCTGGGCCAGCAGCGTCTGCCCCCCCAGGTTGCCGTTGGCCAAGGCCCAAATCACCAGCCCAGCCGGGGCCGCCACCGTCACCGCCCGGCCCAGCACAAACAGCGTTCTGTCCAGCACGGAGCGCACCAGCACCTGCCCCAGGTTGGGCCTGCGAAAGGGCGGCAGCTCCAGGGCGAAGGCGGAGGGGGTTCCCTTTAGGAGGGTTTTGGACAGCAGCCAGGCGCTTCCCAAGGTGCCCCCCACGCTGAGGCCCAGCATCCCCGTCAGCATCAGGGCGCTGAGAAACGTGCCCATCCAGCCCTGAAAGGGGATGAAAAACAGGCTCATCATCAGCAGCAAAGTGGGGAACCGCCCGTTGCACGGGACCATGGCGTTGGTGAGGATGGCGATGAGCCTTTCCCTGGGGCTGTTGATGATGCGGCAGCCCATGACCCCCACCGCGTTGCAGCCCAGCCCCATGCACATGCACAGGGCTTGCTTGCCGCAGGCCTTGCACCCCTGGAAGCAGCGGTCCAGGTTAAAGGCCACCCGGGGCAGAAAGCCCCAGTCCTCCAACAGGGTGAACAGCGGAAAAAAGATCGCCATGGGGGGCAGCATCACCGCCACCACCCAGGTGGTGACCCGGTACATCCCGGACACCAGAATGCCCTGGAGCCACCCCGGGGCGTTCAGGCTGCCCAGCAGCGCCGACAGCTTGGGCTCCAGGCTGGAAAACAGCTGGGAAAGCCAGGCGGAGGGGGCGTTGGCCCCGGAGAGGGTCAGAAAAAACACCAAAGCCAGCAGCGCCAGCATCACGGGAATGCCCAGCCGCTTGCCGCAGAGCAGCCGGTCCAGGCGCATCCTGCGCTCCTGCATGGGCCCCTGGGGCGGCATCGTCACCACCTGGGCGCACAGGGCTTGGGCGGCCTCATAGCCGGCGGAAACCACGGCGGCAGCCGTGGCCTGGGGCGAAAAGCCCGCCTGCTCCAGCCCTTGCCGGGCCGCCACAACGGCGCAGCGAAGCTCTTCCCGCTTGCCCGGCTCACACCGCTCCAGGGCCCGGTCCACAAAGCCCTCTCCCGAAGCCAGCAGCCGAAGGGCTAAAAAGGGAAGTGCCTGGTTTTCCGGCCAAGCAAGGCCCAGCCCCGGAACCAGCCTTTCCACCGCCTCTCCCACCGGGGCGGGGCAGGACAGGAGGGCCTGGCCGGGCTGCCGAGGGGCCTGGGCCGCCTCCCACTCCCCCGCCGCCACCTCCTCCACCCGCCGCTTCAGCTCCGCCAGACCTTGCCCGCCCTTGGCCGCGCAGGGTACCACCGGCGCTCCCAGCCGCGCCTCCAGGGCCTCCACGTCAATGCGGACGCCCATGCGGCAGGCCTCGTCCATCAGGTTCAGGCACACCACCACCCTGGGCATCCCCTGGAGGGCTTGCAAGGTGAGGTTCAGGTTCCGCTCCAGGCAGGTGGCGTCGCACACCACGATCACCGCGTCCTGCCGGGCAAAGCAAAGAAAATCACAGGCTACCTCCTCCTCCGGGGAGCCGGTGAGCAAGGAATATGTACCGGGTAAATCCGTCAATGTCCAGCGGGCCTTGCTTCCCAGTACCTTGCCCTGGGCGGTTTCCACCGTCTTGCCCGTCCAGTTGCCGGTGTGCTGCCTCAGCCCTGTCAGGGCGTTGAACACCGTGCTCTTGCCCACGTTGGGGTTCCCGCATAGCGCCACCCGAAGGCCCGGTTTCACCGCCGCGTCCGTCCTCATAGCTTTCCCTCCGGCCTTTGGCACAGCACCAGCTCCGCATCCGCCTGGCGAAGGGCGATCACCGTTCCCCGTAC
>JARKQO010000467.1 GCA_029974855.1 Eubacteriales bacterium | reverse complement strand
GACCGTCTCGTTATCCAGCAGGGCCTTGGCGTCCCCCGCCATGACGATGCGGCCGGTCTCCAGCACATAGGCCCTGCTGGCGATGCTCAGGGCCATGTGGGCGTTCTGCTCCACCAGGAGAATGGTGGTGCCGTCCCGGCTGATGTCCCGGATGATGCCGAAAATCTCCTCCACCAAAATGGGGGAAAGGCCCATGGAGGGCTCGTCCATCATGAGAAGGGTGGGGTGGCTCATGAGGGCCCGGGCGGTGGCCAGCATCTGCTGCTCCCCGCCGGAGAGGGTGCCCGCCAGCTGGCGTATCCGCTCCTTGAGCCTGGGGAAGTGGCTGAACACCATCTGCAAGTCCGCCTCCAGCTCGCCTTTGCTGCGGCGGGTGTAGGCCCCCATCTCCAGATTTTCCAGCACGCTCATCCGGGAAAAGACCCGGCGGCCCTCGGGCACCTGGGAAAGACCCATAGCGGGCAGGCGGAAGGCCTCGGTGCGGGTGATGTCCTTGCCGTCAAAGACGATGGCCCCGCTTTTCAGGGGGAGCATCCGGGAGATGGCCTGCAGCACGCTGGTTTTGCCCGCGCCGTTGGCCCCGATGAGGGTGACGATCTCGCCCTTGCTGACGGAAAAGCGGATGTCGTGAAGGGCGTGGATGGAGCCGTAAAACAGGTTCAGGTCCTGTACCTCAAGCATTGGCGCTCGCCTCCTTCTCCTGGCTCTTGCCCAGGTAGGCCGCGATGACCTTGGGGTTTTTCACGATCTGGGCCGGGGTGCCCTCGGCGATGACGCCACCGTAGGTCAGCACGTAGATCCGCTCGCAGATGCCCATCACCCGCTTCATGTCGTGCTCAATCAGCAGCACCGCCACGGAGAACTGGTCCCGGATGAGGCGGATGGTCTGCATGAGCTCCTTGGTCTCAATGGGGTTCATGCCGGCGGCGGGCTCGTCCAGCAAAAGCACCTTGGGGTTGGTGGCCAAAGCCCGGCAAATCTCCAGCTTGCGCTGCTGGCCGTAGGGCAGGCTGTCCGCAGGGAGGTCGGCGGTGTCCTCCATGTGGAATACCCGCAGCAGCTCCCGGGCGCGGATATCGATGCCCCGCTCCTCCCGGGCGTAGCCGGGAAGGCGGAACACGCCGCTGGCGGCGGAATAGTGCATGCGGGAGTGGAAGGCCACCTTGATGTTCTCCAGCACGGTCATGGAGCGGAACAGCCGGATGTTCTGGAAGGTCCGGGCAATGCCGGAGGAGACGATCTCATAGGTTTTTTTCCCGGCCAAGGAATGGCCCAGCAAGGTGATCTCCCCCGAGGTGGGCTGGTAGACCCCGGTGAGGAGGTTAAAGACGGTGGTCTTTCCCGCGCCGTTGGGGCCGATGAGCCCCACGATCTCGTTGTCGCTGAGGGAGAGGTTCACGTCCTCGGCGGCGGTGAGGCCCCCGAAGCGGATGCCCAAGCCATGAGTGGTGAGCACCGGGGCGTCCTCGTCGACGTCGTAGCGGGGGATGTCCGGCATCATGGGAAGCCTTTCCCGCTTCCTGATGCCCAGCTTCTTCACAATTCCATCCCACAGGGCCACCAAGGAGAACTCGGCAGTGCCCATGAGTCCTGCGGGGCGGAACAGCATCATCACAATCAAAAGGAGGCTGTACAGCAGCAGCCGGTAGTCCGCGAACTCCCGCAGCA
>JARKQO010000421.1 GCA_029974855.1 Eubacteriales bacterium | reverse complement strand
ACCCCGTCCTCCGCAGCCAGGCTTTCCACCATGTTCTCCAGATAGCGGAAGTCCTCCGCCTGCTGGGCCGGGGGCGTAATTGCCGGGTCCTTTTCCACACTTTCCCGCACCCGGGTGTTCTGGTTCAGCACCGTGGCGATGCGGTAGGCCGAGGCGGCCAGCTGGTTCAAATCGGCTGCGGCCCGCTGGGCGGATTGGCCCGCCATCTGCCGGGCCTGGGCCTGGATCACGCTACTGCTGCGGTGGTAGGTAAACAAGGACAGCCCCAAGAAAGGGATCAGCAAAAGCACCACATAGGAAAGCAACAGCTTCCGGTGGAAGGAGATATTCTTATAGCGCAAAATCAAATGGGCAAGCATGGGCGCTCCTATAGCCGCTGGTTGCGGTAGGCAGTGGGGGAAAGGCCGACGTGCTTCAAAAAGGCCCGGGTAAAGTAGCTGGGGCTGCTATAGCCCAGCATCCCCGCGATGTCGGACAGCTTCAGGGAGTGGTCCGCCAGCAGCTCCTTGGCCTTTTCCATCTTCACCTCCGTCAAAGAGGCGTTCAGGGTCTTGCCGGTGCTCTTTTTATACAGGTAGCACAGGTAGGTGGGGGTGAGGTACACATGGCGGGCAATGTCCGCGATGCTGATCTCCTGGGCGTAGTGGTCCTGGATGTAGCGGTCCACGTCGTAGATCACCCGGCCCTTGGTGGACAGGCTGTCCAAGCTGCTGATGAGGCTGCCCAGCAAATCCTGTACATAGGCGCGGATTTCGTCCAGGCACAGGCAGCGGAACTTGATATGCTCCAGCACCGCGTAGGCGTAGGCCTCGTCCTGGGGATGGTACTCCTTGGCCAAAAACACCGACAGCCGGGCCAGGTCCTTGCGGATGGCCTCCGTATCCGCCACCCGGCAGCGCTTGACCACCGTGAGATAGCTCTCCAAAATTTCCGCCGCCCGGGAGAAGCTCCGCTCCTGTACCTGGCCGCAGATCTTGTCGATGGCGGCGGCTTGCGCCCCGTACTGGTTTGGCTCCAGCCGGGGGTCGTGGATATAGCAGCGGCCAAAGCCGCTGAAGAAGCTCCGGTTGGCGTCTTGGGCCTGGCGGTAGGCGGCTGCCAAGGAGTGGACCCCGGTGTGGGGGGCGCTGAAGCATAGGGCGGTATGGGCCCACAGCTGGGGCGACGCCTGGGCAAAGGCCCGGGCCGCCTGGGCCGGGGAAAAGCCCGGGGCCGGGTTGCCATAGCCCACGTACTGGGCCCCCAGGGCATGAAGCAGCCCCTTGCCCTGGAACAGCTCCTGCCAGAGCCGGGCGCTGGGCTCCAGCTGCTGCTCCGCCATCAGGTCCCGGTTTCTGCCCTCCCGCTCCGGGAAGCCAAAGGCGAACACGGCCAGCTGGTAGGGCCGGTCAAAATCCACAGGGAGCCCCTGGGGCAAAGCGGTATGGGCGGCCTGGCCCGCAAACAGCTGGGCGATGTACCCCTGGAAGGTGCGCAGGGGCTGGTTCCCCCGGCTGTCCCGCACCCGCTCCTTGGCTTTTTCCACCACGGCCCGCAGCTCCTCCCGGAGCACGGGCTTGTCCAGGTAGTCGATGGCCCCGAAGCGGATGGCGCTGCGCAGGTAGGCCTTTTCCGAATGGCCGCTTAAAAAGATGATCTGCAAATCCGGAAACAGCGGGCGCAGCTGCGCCACCAAGGCGATGCCGTCCAGCCTGGGCATGCGCACGTCGCAGATGAGGATATCCGGCCTTTGCTGCTGCACCAGGGCCTTGCCCGCAAAGCCGTCCTCCGCCTCCCCTACGATCTCGATATCCAGCTTTTTCCAATCCAGCATGCTCCGCAGCCCCTGCCGGGTGGCGAACTCGTCGTCGATGATGGCCAAACGGTACATACAGCCCCAGCTCGCTTTCCTGGTTGCGCTGTTACATGGTACTTTTTTATTATACATGAAACCCGGAGGGCCGCGCCAGCAACCGGGTGATTTTGGGAGCAAGTGCGTAGGATGGAGCGCAAAATCGTAAGATTGTGCCTGGGAAAAGTATGATACAATGAACAAAAGCCGGCATGGGGGGGAGCGGTATGGGAAAGCGGTTATGGGCCGGGGCCCTGGCGGCGCTGATGATGGGGCCGGGGCTCGGGGCCCGGGCGGTGGAGCCTTTGGCGGACCCGCGCCCGGCGTTGCGCATGGTGATCCCCTATACTTTGGCGGACATGAACCATGACATCGCCGGGAAGCGGATGGAGGAAGTCACCGGATACCGGGTGGTCTACGACGTGCTGCCCCA
>JARKQO010000409.1 GCA_029974855.1 Eubacteriales bacterium | reverse complement strand
GATGAAATCCCTGGTGGGGTCCAGGGGCAACGCCCCTGGCGTACCCCCCCTACTTCCCCTTCTGGAACAGATACTGCACCCGCCCCGCCAAGGACAGCAGGCTCTCCCGGTCAAAGAGCCAGCCGCAGGCCACCGTCACCGCCGAGGCGTAGATGAGAAGGGGCACCGACAGGGTGATCCACTTGAAAAATCCGTTGATGTTAAGGGGCCACAGCAAGAAGGGCAGCGCGATCAGCACCGACTGGAGGGCCATGCGCACGATGCGCCAGAAGGTCTTTTGCCAGGGCAGGCCGGTGATGTGCCTGGGCACGAACCATAGCTGGAGGCCGGTACGCAGGAGGTTCCCCAGAATCAGCCCGGCCAGCACCCCGCACACCGCGGTGGTGACGCTGAACCGCAGGCCCCAAAGGCCCAGGCCCAGACCCGCCACCACGGCGGTGAGCACTTGGGCGGTGCAATGGTGCCGGGTCTCCCGGAACTTGCCGCTGGCGGTGATCATCAAATCCATGGGCATCTTCCCATGGTCGGTAATGGCCTCCAGCACAATCAACAGCCCGATGGCCGGGGCCCTGTACATGGCGTCGGTGATGGCGTCGGTGTAGAGCACCACAAAGGGCACGATCAAAATGGCGGCGCAGGAAAACAGAATGGTGGTCACCGCCAGGTACAGGTACTCAAAATCCCGGTAGGCCACCTGGAACTTCTTGTCCTGGCCGCTCACCAGCAAATTCCCGAACCCGCTGTAAATGCCCGTGGTGGTCATTTTCAGAATGCCCCACAGGCCGATGGTGACCATGTGGTAGGTGCCGTACACGCTGACCATGGCGGTGTCCCGGGTGATGATGGTGGTAAGCATGACCCCGGCCCCCTGCTGAAAGGCGGTGGTAAGCTGCTGGTACATGGCGTCCCAGCGGCGGGACAGGGCCGCCTTGTTGGGCTTGGCAAAGGGGTTGACGTGGGGGTATTGCTTGCGCACATAGGCGGAGAGGATCACCGAGCGCAAAACGATGGTCAAAGAGGCGCACAGCCGCACCACGATGATGTTCACCCGCAGGTAGCTGAGGATGACGATGAGGGCCGTGGACACCAGCAAGGAGCTCATGGAGGCGATGGATACCATGTAGGTCCGCTGGTCGGCGGTGAGCAGCACCCGGTACCGGGACAGGGTGAAGAACTCCAGGCAGCCGGAGATGCCCATGGCGATGATCAGCAAGGACACGGACAGGCTGTCCATGGTGTCCAGCTTCACAAACATGGGATAGATCACCGAGAAGGCAATGGTGACGCCCACAAAGACGTAGCCCGCGATGTTGTAGAACTGCCGGGCCGCGGACACGATGGCGCTGACCCCATCCCCGTCCCCGTCGGAGAGGGGCTTGTAGAGGCTGAACACGGCCGCGGAGGCCAGGCCCGCCTCCACCAGGCGGAAATAGGTCAGAAACTCCGTCACGGACACGATCAGGCCGTTCACCTGGGAGCCGTAGAAGAGCATCATCAGCCGGGGGGTGACAAAGCCCATCAGCATGGCGGTGAGCTGATAGGCGGCTGTGGAAATCGTGTTTTGCACGAAGCGGGTGGTGCGGGTATTGCGGCTCAAAACAAACCCTTCTTTACAGCATGAGATGGTGCGGAATCCGCTGCCCTTCCGGGGGCGGGGTCATGTAGTCGGGGCCGTAGAGGCGGCGCAGCACCTCCCCGGCGTCCCGGGGCACGCGAACGGCCAGCCCCTCAAAGGTCCCCAAAGCCGGGTCCTCAAAAACCTCCGGCGCAAAGGCCATGTCCAGCAGGCCGTAGGCCCCGTTGGCCATGTGCACCCAGGGGCTGCCGGGGTTTCCCCGGCGGCACAGGCGGACATAAGCCCTCAGCTTGGCCCCCTTGGAAAAGGGCTTGCCCAGCAGGGCCGTGGCGGCCAGCAGCGCCCGCTTGGACAGGGAAAAGCGGCTGTAGTCGGTAGCTTCCTTCAGCATCCCTTGCAAGGCCCGCAGGCCCAGCAGCTTGGCGCTCCGGGCCAGGGGCTTTTCCGGCAGGGGGTCCAGAATGAACAGGTCCACAAAGGCCAGGGCCCCGCCCCCCTGCCGGCGCACCCGGGGCACCCAGGTATCCTCCAAATCCAGATAGAAGCCCTGGCCGCACTGATGGGGGTACAACACCGCAAAGCGCTCATAGCCGTCGCGGGGCAGCACCAAATCCACGTCGTCGTCCCAGGGGATGAAGCCCTGGTGGCGCACGGCCCCCAGCAAGGACCCGCAGATGAGGCTGTAGGGAATCCCGTTGTCCTCCAGCACCCTCACCGCGTCCTCCAACAGGACAAAAAGCTCTTCCTGAACGGCCTTCAGGGCGGCCTGCTGCCGGGCATCCATCAGGCCCGTCCCTCCAAAACAGCCAGCATAGAGGCGGCCACCCCTTCTCCATCCAGGCCGAAGCGTTGTTTCAGGTACTCCTGGTCCCCCACCAAGGAGGAATAGGTATCCTGGAGCCCCAGGCGCACCACCCGGGCCCGGTTGCGGGGCAGGCCGCAGACCGCCTCGCACACCGCGCCCCCAAAGCCGCCCAAAACGGTGTGCTCCTCCAGGGTGAACAGCAGGGGAACCTGGGCGCACAGGGAAGCCAAAAAAGCCTCGTCCAGGGGCTTCACCGTGGGAAAGCTGGCTACGCCGATGCTGTAGCCCTTTGCCTCCAGCAGGCCGGCCGCTTCCAGGGCGCTGCCCAAAATGCCTCCCGCCGTGAGGATATAAGCGTCTGTTCCCTGTTTGCGGGGCACCGCCTTGCCGGTTTGGTACCCCTCCAGGGAAATCTCCCCGCTTAAAGCGGGCTCCCCGCCCCGGCCAATGCGCAGGTAGGCCACCCCGGGCTCGCTCAAAAACCGGGGCATCACCGCCTCGGTTTCCTTGGCGTCGGCGGGGGCGTACACCGTCACCCCCGGCAATAGCCGCAGGGCGCTCATGTCCTCGGTGGCGTGGTGGGTCATGCCCAAAGTGCCGTATACAAAGCCTGCCCCCACGCACACGATCTTCACGTTGGCCTCGTGGTAGGCGCAGCAGTTGCGGATCTGCTCCAGGCAGCGCAAGGTGGGGAAGTTGCCGATGGAGTACACCACCACGGTCTTTCCCTCCAGGGCCATGCCCGCCGCCATGCTCATCATGGCCTGCTCGGTGATGCCGGCGTTTAAGAACTGCCGTGGAAATTCCTTCATAAAGGGAAAGAGCACCCCAAAGCCCAAATCCCCGGTGATCAGCACCAGGTCCTTATGGGTCCGGGCCGCGTCTTGCAAGCAGCGGGTAAAGGTATCTCTCATGGCTTTTGCGCCTCCAGTTCCGCCAAGGCCGCGTCGTACTCCTGGCCCCGGGCGGTGCGGTAATGCCACAGCACGTCGTTCTCCATGAAGCTGACGCCCTTGCCCTTCACGGTGTCGGCGATGACCACGGTGGGCTTGCCACCCCCCAGGGCGGCCTGGGCCTGGGCATAGGCCCCGTGGAGGGCCTCATGGTCGTGGCCGTCCACCCGGATCACGTACCAGCCAAAGCTGGCCCATTTCTGGTCCAAAGGCTCCAGGGCCATGGTCTCCTCCACGGAGGTGATGGACTGAATCTTATTAAAGTCGATGGTGACGATGAAGTTATCCAGCTGATACTGGTGGGCGATAAGGGCGGATTCCCACACGGCCCCCTCGTCGCACTCCCCGTCCCCGATGACGCAGTACACCCGGTGGCTTTGCCCGTTGAGCTTGGCGGCTACAGCCATGCCCATGGCCATAGGCATGCCGTGGCCCAAGGAGCCCGTGGAGGCCTCCACCCCGGGGATGCCCTTATGGCTCACATGCCCGCTGAAGGGGCTGCCGTTTTGGCAATGGAGCTCCAGCTCCTTCACCGGGAAGAACCCGCATTCCGCCAGGGCGGCGTACACCCCCGCCCCCGCGTGGCCCTTGCTTAATACAAAGCGGTCCCGCTCCGGCATTTTGGGGTTTTGGGGGTCATAGCGCAGCACGTCGGCGTAGAGCACCGCGATCACGTCGGCCATGGAAAAAATGCTGCCGATGTGGGAGGTACCCCCCCTGTTGGTCATCTCCAGTCCGTGACGGCGAATCTGATACGCCAGCCGGACGCTTTTTTCCGTGTTCATCCCTGATGCTCCTCCATCTTTTGGGGCGATATCGCGCCCCCGGCTTCCGGCAGCCAAATCTTCCGCAGCACGCACAGCAGGGTCTTCCAAAACAGGGCCGCGTCCGTCAGAAGGGATTGGCTCTTGGCATAGGCCACCCGCATCTCGTTCTTCTCCCCCAGGATGTGCCGCTCGTAGGAGCCCTCCGGGTCGTCGTGGCCCACGGCGGCGTCCAGGCTGATGAGCTTCAGGGAGCTGGGGTCGCTGATGCCGGGGCGCACCCACAGGATGCATTCCTGTTCCGGGGTATAGCGGGTGGTGTACTTCAGCAGCTCCGGCCTGGGGCCGATAAAGGACATGTCCCCCTTCAAAATGTTCAGAATCTGCGGAATCTCGTCCAGCTTGGTCTTGCGCAGCACCCGGCCCAGCCTGGTCACCCGGGGATCGTTCAGGGCCGTGGTGCCGCTGTACTGGTCCGCCCCCACCACCATGGTGCGGAACTTCAGGATATAAAAGGGCCTGTTATGGTAGCCTCCCCGCAGGGCCCTGTACAGAACCGGACCCCGAGAGGTAATTTTCACCAGCAAAGCGATGGGCAGCATCAACAGCAAAAACAGGGGCAACAGCAGCAAAGCGGTTCCAAAGTCCAGCGCCCGCTTCACCACCTTGCTGTAAAAGGGGTGGCTCAGGGGCCCCTCCCAGCGGGGGAGGTCCCAAGGGGAAGCCCAAAGCTGCTGCCCGGGGGTGGAGCTTCCGCCCGACCCTTGATTTTCCAAGCCTTTTCCCCCTTCTCCCAAGGATATGACAAAGCGCGTCAACGCCCTTAATCGTAACACGCCGACAGGCAGAAGTCAACGAAAGCGCAAACAGAAGTCACCCAAACCAGACAATTTACAACAAGACCCGCCGGGCGGAAAAAGGGGCGAATACAGGAGAAAAACTTGACGGGGCGAATACGGCGCATTTATAGTATAAACTAGGAAAAAATCCGTATCCGGCAGGGGATTCCCTCAATGCCCCGGAGCTTTCCTTTCGCCGCTCACCCAGAACCATCACCGGAGAAGGAGGAATGACGAATGAACCGGTCTCCCTTGGAGAGATTGGCCGACTATGCCTCGGCAAACGAAGTCCGGCTGGTGCAAAACGCCAGCATGAACCCGGAGCTGTACAACATCCACGGCGTGAAGCGGGGCCTGCGGGACCGCCAGGGCAAGGGCGTGCTGGCTGGGCTCACCACCATTTCGGAAATTGAGTCCAGCAAAACCGTGAACGGGGAAAGCGTGCCCTGCGAGGGCCGGCTTTGGTACCGGGGGTATGACATCATCGATTTGGTGAACGGGGTCATGAACACCGGCCGCCTGGGCTTTGAGGAAGTGGCCTACCTGCTGCTCTTTGGCAAGCTTCCCAGCCAGGGGGAGCTGATGGAGTTTTGCACCGTCATGTCCGACAGCCGGACCTTGCCCACCAACTTCGTCCGGGACGTGATCATGAAGGCCCCCAGCCGGGATATGATGAACACCCTCAGCCGCAGCGTCCTCACCTTGGCCAGCTACGATGACAAGGTGGACGACATCTCCATCCCCAACGTGCTGCGCCAATGCCTCATGCTCATCTCCGTGTTTCCCATGCTGGCGGTGTACGGCTACCACAGCTACAACCACTACGGCCGGGACCAGAGCTTCTACATCCACCGGCCCGAAGGGGGCCTGTCCACGGCGGAAAACCTGCTGCGGATGCTCCGCCCGGACATGGCCTATACCGACCTGGAGGCCCATGTGCTGGACCTGGCTTTGATTTTGCACATGGAGCACGGCGGCGGCAACAACTCCACCTTCACCACCCACGTGGTCACCTCCTCCGGCAGCGACACCTACTCCGTGGTGGCGGCGGCCCTGGCCAGCCTCAAGGGCCCCAAGCACGGCGGCGCCAACATCAAGGTGGTGGAGATGATGGCGGACCTGAAGCAAAACGTTGCCGACGTCACCGACGAAAAGCAGGTGGAGGAATACCTCCTGAAGCTGCTGCGCCGGGAGGCCTTTGACAAAAAGGGCCTCATCTACGGCATGGGCCACGCGGTCTATTCCCTCTCCGATCCCCGGGCCACGGTGTTCAAGGGCTTTGTGGAGAAGCTGGCCCAGGAAAAGGACAAGCGGGAGGAATTCGCCCTCTACTCCATGGTGGAGCGGATGGCCCCGGAGGTCATCAGCCGGGAGCGCCACATCTACAAGGGCGTCAGCGCCAATGTGGACTTCTACAGCGGCATCACCTACTCCATGCTGGGCATCCCCCAGGAGCTGTTCACCCCCATCTTCGCCATCGCCCGGATCGTGGGCTGGAGCGCCCACCGGATGGAGGAGCTCATCAACATGGACAAGATCATCCGCCCGGCCTACCTGAACGTTCAGGAGCGGCGGGAGTACCGGCCCATCGGGGAACGGGCCTGACCACCGGCCCGCCCCGGCCCCAAATCAATTGATACGCCGAGGTCCTATGACAACGCCAAGGTCCAGCTTCGCGGCAGCCCTCCGCGCCGCCTTCCCCCATACCCTTCCGGTGCTGACGGGCTTTTCCTGCCTGGGGATGGCCTACGGGGTGCTGATGGCCGCCAAGGGCTACGGCCCCCTGTATTCCACCCTCATGAGCGCCATTGCCTTTTGCGGAAGCATGCAATACGTGGCCATCACGCTGCTCACCATCCCCTTTGATCCCCTGGCCGCCTTCGTGATGAGCCTGCTGGTCAACGCCCGGCACCTGTTCTACGGCCTGTCCTTGCTGCCCAAGTACAGGGGCATGGGCAGGCTGAGAAACCTGCTGATCTATTGGCTTTGCGACGAAACCTTTTCCATCTCCTGCACCGTTCAGCCCCCGCCCCATCTGGAGCCCAAATTCTTTTACGCCGCCATCTCCTTGCTGAACTACTCCTATTGGGTCGTGGCCACCTTTTTGGGCGGCGTGCTGGGCTCTTTGCTCTCCGCCGTCCCCGCCGGGCTGGACTTCGTGCTCACCGCCCTGTTCGTCGTGCTCTTTCTGGAGCATTGGCAAACCAAGGCCAACCGACCCTCCGCGTTGATCGGCGTAGGCTGCGCCATCGCCTGCCTGCTGCTTTTTGGCACAGGGGGCTTTATCATTCCCGCCATGGTCTGCATCGTGGCGGCGCTGCTGGTGGGGAGGAAAGCCCTATGGTCCTGAATCCCTGGCAAACTCTGGTCATGATCCTGGCGGTAGCCGCCGGCTGCGCCCTCACCCGCTTTCTCCCCTTCTGGCTCTTTCCCGAAAGCAAAAAAGCGCCCCCCATCGTCACCTTTTTGGGCAGCGCCTTGCCCCCCGCCATGATGGGGCTGCTGGTGGTCTATTGCCTGAAGGACGTAAACCCCGCCGCCCCGCCTTACGCCCTCCCCCAGCTTCTGGCCCTGGGGGCCATCGCCCTCTTGCACACCTGGAAGCGCAATCCCCTCCTGAGCATCGGCGGGGGTACGCTGGTGTATATGGCTTTGCTCCGGCTGCTGGGGTGAGGGGACGGGGACGGACGGGGGGGAGGAACGGGGGGCGAGGGACGGGGGACGAGGGGACGCTGGGGCTCTGCCCCAGACCTCGCCTAAGGGCTATGCCCTTAGGAATCCCGCTTCCGCGCGCGGGGATGGGGTATTTTTTTGTTTATTCTGCTGTTTGGTGTTCGGTGAGAAGCTGGGTTATGGCTTTACACAGAATACAGCATAGAGGGGAACGCTTTTGATGCCGTTCTCAAAACCGAAGTTTCGGGCGGATACCCGGAAAACATACTCCGGCTTGTAAAGCTCCCGGAAGGTCCGCAGGCTCTTGGAACGGACGTTTTCAGCGGACTTTGCTTCCAGCGGAATCACGTTGCCTTCCCGGCCCTGGAAAACAAAATCCACCTCCGCCCTGCCCTCAGAACTCCAGTAGTACGAAACGATGCCATTGACCACAAGGGCTTGCATGATGTAATTCTCCGCCAGCGCACCCTTGAAGCCATCAAAGCTCAAAGGCGTATTCACCACCACATTGGCCGCGATGTCCAGCTTCGAGCAAAGCAACCCCGTGTCCACCATATACACCTTGAACGCTTCGTTTTCCGCATAGGCTGCCAGAGGATATTTCCCCTCCGTGACCCGGGCGCACTTGTGGATCATGCCCGCCGCGCTCAGCCAGTCAAGGGCCACCTCGTACTCCCCCGCCCTGGCCCCGGACTTGATCACCTTGTACTGAAATTTTCGGTTCTCCTTGGCAAGCTGCGCCGGAATTGAATTCCAAGCCGCCATAATCCGTGCGGTTTCCCGGGGCGTAGCGTACTTGGCCATATCCGCGATGTAGGAGTTGTTCAGCGTCCGCTGCGTTGCGGCCACAAAGTCAAAATCCCGCTTGTTGGCGTATTCCTGTACAACCCGGGGCATTCCCCCCACCACAAGATAGGTCTTATACAAGTTCATGGCCGTTTCATGCAGTGAAAAAGGCGTAAAGCCATCGTAGGCCTCCTGGATGAGGGCGCACAGCTCCCTGTGCCCCATCGCCCAAAGAAACTCCTCCAAATCCATGGGGTACAGATGGAGCATCTCCACCTTGCCTACAGGAAAGGAAAACCTTTCCCGCTTCACCGCCACCCCCAGCAGGCTTCCCGCCGCCGCTACATGGTATTGCGGGGCTCGCTCCGCAAAGTATTTCAGCGAGGTCAGCGCTTTTTCGCTGGCCTGGATTTCATCCAGGATGATCAGCGTCTCCCCCGGCAAAATGCTGATGCCCGACAGCGCCGACAACTCCCGCACAATGCGCTCCGGGTTCAGGTCCCGCTCAAAAACCGCCGGAATGTCCCCAAACTCCTCCAGGCTGAAATAAGCCACATTCCGGTAATGCTCTTTGCCGAAGGTCAGCAGCGTATACGTCTTTCCTACCTGCCTCGCCCCTTGCAGCAGCAAAGGCATCCGGTCAGGATTATTCTTCCAGGCCAGCAGATCTTTTACAATTTTACGTTCCATAAAGTGTGATCACCTCACACTTATTGTACCCAATTGTTGTGAAAAAAGCAAGGGAACCCCGTTATCCTCAAGCCAGGGCTCTATTCTTCTTTCTCCTTCTCCTGCCGGTCCAGCTCGTCCAGCACAAAGCGCACCGCCTCGATCACAAAGGCGGAAAAAGTGCTGTTCTTTCCCTGAAGGTACGCCTCCACCCGCTCAATCAGCTCATTGGGAAAGCGGACGTTTTTGCTGGTGGTGGGAGGGGTGGACGGGAGCTGAAAAAAAGGCATGAAAGCACCTCGTCAGCCAACAAGTTGCCTCCATCATGCCATAAAAACCAAATCATGTCTGCATGACAATGGGACATACAAAATGTGCCGCTTTTTGTAGTGCGGCTGTGGTGCAGCCAATGACCGCAAGGCAGCGTATACTCCTTTCATAGAGGTGATCCCCATGGAATGCGAAAACACCTTCTGCGTGTACTGGAAAAAAGACCGGTGTGCCCTATCCTCCATCTCTTTGGATATCCTGGGCCGCTGCCGGGACTGCATCCTGCTGGATTTCGAGGATCGCATCCTGGAAGCCAAGCGGCAGGAAATGCTGGAGGATTTTGAAAGAGCACGGCTATCCTGGACCGGCGGTCCCCGGCGGAGCCGGTAGCCTAAGGACGCCGCCAAAGCGCTCCGCAGCCTCGTCCCCATAGCACGGCGGACGATAGTATCTTGGTCATACGATCGTCCACGTTTTTGGTTTCATCGGTTGTTGCGCAGCCCCGGGGAGATTGCTATAATCATGGCAAACATCAACAATCCAAAACCCCCACCGAAGGGAGGAACAGTATGAGCGGATACATTTCTGGGGCTGGAACATATCGGCGTATGGACGCCGCCAGCAAGATGATTGTGGACGTGAAGCAATGCGCAGCCGGGAAATAAGCCCGGGCCCCGGCGCGGAAAAAGGCCCGGGAGGGATTGGCATATCAAAACCAAGGGGAGTGAAACCATGGCAAAGAATTACCGTGCGGAGCTGGTAGGCGCTTTTGGCGACCCAATCGACGAGAACCCCACCGGGGTCATGGAGGAAGCCGCCTTCGCGGCCAAGGGCCTCCACTACCGGTACCTGACCATGAAGGTGCACAAGGGGGACTTGCCCGCGGCCATACAGGCCGTGCGGGCCCTGAACATGCGGGGGGTGAACCTGACCATTCCCCACAAGGTGGCGGTGTTGCCCTATCTGGATGAACTAAGCCAGGCCGCTTCGATCATTGGCGCGGTGAACATGGTGGTGAACACCGGCGGCAAGCTGTGGGGTGACAACACCGACGGCAAGGGGTTCTTCACCGCCCTGACCCAGGCCGGGGTGGACGTAGCCGGCAAAAAGCTCACCGTGCTGGGGGCCGGAGGCGCGGCCCGGGCGATCTGTGTGGAATGCGCGCTGGCAGGCGCTAAGCATATTACTGTGGCCAGCCTCCGGCAAGCACAAGGGGAAGAACTGGTTCAGATGATTGGCGGGAGAACGGCTGCCACAGGGGAATTTGTGTTGTGGAAAAGCGTGTTCGCAATACCGTCGGACACGGACATTCTCGTAAACGCTACGCCCGTAGGCCTTTTCCCCAATGTAAATGACAAGCCGGATATTGACTATGACACCATCGGCCCAAAGATGGCCGTCAGTGATGTCATCTTCAATCCGCCCAACACGCCGTTCCTGCGGCTGGCCCGGGAGCGGGGGGCGAAAACCATCAACGGCCTGGGCATGCTTGTGAACCAGGGAGCGCTGAACTTCACCCTATGGACAGGGGTGGAGGCCCCCATCGACGTGATGACGGACGCCTTGCGAAAGGAATTTGGCCTGGGGCCAAAGGAATAGCTTTCTTTATCCCATGGCACAGGGGCCGCGCTTTGTCAGCGCGGCCCCTGAACAAAACCCTTTTGCCTAAATGGCTAAATCCTACTCCCCGCGCTACCCCCTGTACACCACTTCGCAGCGCTTGGGCCCGGTGCTGATCATCCGGATGGGCACCTCCAGCTGCTTCTCCACAAACTCCACATACTTGCGGCAGTTCTCCGGCAGCCGGTTCCAGTCCGTCACCCCCCGGATGTCGCTCATCCAGCCGGGCAGGTTCTCATACACGGGCTTGCACCGCATCAGCGTGGGGGTGCTGGGGAAGTCCCGGAGCTCCTTGCCCTCCGCCTCATAGGCCACGCACACCGGAATCTGGGGCAAATAGCCCAGCACGTCCAGGTTGGTGAGCACCGCCTCCGTGCCCCCTTGCACCATGCAGCCGTAGCGGGTGGCCACCGCGTCAAACCAGCCCACCCGGCGGGGCCTCCCGGTGGTGGCGCCGTATTCCCCCGCGTCGCCGCCCCGTTTGCGCAGCTCCTCCCCCTGGTCCCCAAAGAGCTCCGTCACAAAGGGGCCGGCCCCTACGCAGCTGCTGTAGGCCTTGGTCACGCAGAAAATATCCTTCATTTCCCTGGCGGGCACCCCTGCCCCCACCGTGCCAAAGCCCGCCAGCGGCGAGGAGGAGGTGGTGTAGGGGTAGATGCCGTGGTCCGGGTCCCGCAGGCTGCCCAACTGGCCCTCCAGCAGCACCGTCTTGCCTTCCTTCAAAGCCTTGTGGAGGAACACCGTGGTGTCCATCACCATGGGCTGGATGCGCCGCCCCAGCTCCTGCAAATGCTTCACCAGGGGCTTCACGTCGATGGGGGGCTTGTAGTACAGGCTCTCCAGCAAAACGTTCTTCTGGGTCACGGCGCTGGTGAGGCGGTTCAGCAGAATCTCCTCGTCATAAAGCTGGCACACCTGGATGCCGATCTTCAAATACTTATCCCCGTAAAAGGGCGCGATGCCGCTTTTGGTGGAGCCGAAGCTGCCCTTGCCCAGGCGCTCCTCCTCGTACCGGTCAAAGGCCACATGGTAGGGCAGCATCACCTGGGCCCTGTCGCTGATGTACAGGGTGGGCTTGGGAATGCCCCGGCTCACCAGGCTCTCCAGCTCCGTCAGCAGCTTCTCCACGTCCAGGGCCACCCCGGGGCCGATCACGTTGGCGATATGCTGGTGAAACACCCCCGAGGGCAGCAGGTGCAAGGCGAACTTGCCGTAATCGTTGATGATGGTGTGCCCGGCGTTGGCGCCGCCTTGGAAGCGCACCACGATATCGCTGTTTTCGGCCAGGGCGTCGGTGATTTTCCCCTTGCCCTCATCGCCCCAGTTGGCCCCTACGATGGTTCGGATCATGCAATGATCCCCTTTCCGTTGCGTTCAGGGGGCATAAACCCCACTCCTCTTTATACTATACAGTGTGCGCAATGTCAAGCAAACCAAGGAGGAGAAACCCATGTCAAAGCTTCCTGTTTCCCGGCTTTTCCCCCGGCTGGCGGCCCTTACCCTGGCGGCGGGCCTGCTTCTTTCCCAAAGCGCCTTGGCCGCCTGGCAGGACGGCCTCTACCAGGACATTGGCCCGGGCTACCACGGCGATCTTTTGGTCACCACCACCATCCGGAACGGGCAGATCACCGACGTCCAGGCCCAAAACCGGGGGGACACCCCGGACGACTTCCTCCAAACCGCCCTGGATGGGCTCTTGCCCGCCCTCACCCAAAACAACGGGGCCGACGGGGTGGACGCGGTGGCCGGGGCCACCCGCAGCTCCCAGGGTATTCTGGAGGGGGTGAAGGGGGCTCTGGAGCAGGCCTCCGCCCCGGCCCTTTCCCCCGGCTCTTCCCCGGAGGCCCCGGCTCCCTCCGCCCCTTCTTCCCCTGACGGCTCCGCCAGCCCCACCCCCACCCAGCCGGCGGCCCCCGCCCAGCTGTACGCGGGCTTGGGGGGCGCGCCCAACTTCCGGGTAGGCCCCGGGGAGGACGCCAACAAGGTGCCCGTGTACAGCTTCAACGTCGTCATGGCCGCCTGCCTCTTTGACGCCCAGGGCAAGCTGTTGGATGTGGAGGTGGACATCTACGAGGTGGCCACCCCCAACTACGACGGGGCCAGCATGCCCCGTTTCAGCGGCTGGCCCGCCCGCCAGGGCTACAACATCACCGACCCGGCCACGGGCCAGGTCACGGGGGTCTCCGTGAATACGGAGCAGAACATCGGCCAGGAGGTGAACGGGTGGGTTACCAAGCGGGAGCGGGGGGACAGCTACGGCATGAATCCCGCCAACGAGTGGTACCGGCAAATGGACGCCTTTGAGCAGTGGATGGTGGGCCAAACGGTCCAGGAGCTGCGGGCCTGGTTCGACAAATACACCAGCCCCCGCAACGGGCGGCCCATCAAGGCCTCCAGCGAACAGGCGGAGGACGTGGAGAAGCTGGCGGCCATGAGCGACCAGGAAAAGGCCCAGCTGGCGGACGTGGTAAGCCGGGCCACCATGAGCCTCAGCGACGCCCACGGGCATATTCTGGAGGCCATTGAAAAGGCTTATGAAAACCGCAAGCCCGTACAAGGGGTGTCCGTTCCCTGAGGAAGGCCGGCCCTGTTGCCCCCCGCCGCAAGGGCGGCCCAAAGCCCCTGCCCGTACCCTACCAGTATGGACAGAGGCCAAAGGACCAAACCAAAACCATCCCGCGCCGGGACCCGGCCTCAGGGGGTCAGCAGCCCCTCCAGGGCCGCCGTCCTGGAGTTTGTCAAGTGCATCCGGATGGCCCCGGAGGCCTGCTCCCAGTCTCCCTGGAGCAGGTAATCGATAATGGCAATATGCTCCGCCGCCGCTTCCACCACCCGGCCCGCGCTTTTCTGGCCGGCCAGAATGCGCAGCCGGTGGTTTTGGGCGTAGATGTTGTCCATCAAGGTCTCAAAATACCGGTTGTGGCTGCCGGAAACCACCAGGGCGTGGATGTGCTGGTCCATATCATAGCTGTACGCCTCCCCCGCAAAGGTCTGCCTTTGCAGCAGCGACTTGATATTCTGAAGCCTTCTCTGGTCGATGCCGGGGCCGTGGGTCAAGGCCACATGGGGCTCCACCAAAAGGCGCACCTCAAAAATATCGTCCACCTCGGAGGCGGGAATGTCCGTTACCAGGACCCCCCGCTTGGAATAAATCTTCACCAGCTTCTCCAGCTCCAAAATGCTCAGGGCCTCCCGGATGGGGGTACGGCTCATGCCAAGCTCCTGGCTGATGGCGGCCTCGTTCAAAAAGGTATTGGGCCTGTAGTGGCAGCTGATAATTCTCCCTTTGATGGTTTGGTAAGCGGTTGCCTTCAAGGTGCTTTTTTTCAAGAGAGCCCCTCCCTCATTGAGGTGAAATAGGCGCCGAAAACGATACCGGTAATGTATATATCTCAAATACTCAATGTGTAAAACATCATAACACGTTCTAAAACGAAACGCAAGCGGTACTGGTTCACGCTTCAGGGGGGGATTCTTTTCATGGCGGGGGGAAGGCCCGCATTTTCCATTGACACAGGGCCCCGCAGCGGCTATGATAAAGGTGTGGTTTTTTGCCGACAATGACGACAGGAGGAGCCTACGTGGACGCGGACCCATACAGTCGAAATACTGTGTCGCCCCTTTGGTGGAAATCAATCTCTCCCCTGGCTCCAAGCAGTCGATGGAGGGCCCGCCCCTAGCGCCGGCCTGTCGCACATATCGCCTGCTTTGGAAGCAAGGCCGTCCCCTGGCGGCAGCGAAAAGGCAGGCTTTTTGTATGAAGAAAATTTACCTCACCGTGGACGACCATCTGACGGAAATCACCACCCTGGAGAAGGGCTGCTGGGTGCATCTGCAAAATCCCACCCGGGATGAGATCGCGGGCCTCAACGCCCGCTTCGCTCTGGACCCCACCTATCTGCAAGCCGCCCTGGACGAGGAGGAAAGCGCCCGGATCGAACGGGACGGGGACCAGACCCTCATCATCGTGGACATTCCCTATGTGGAGGCGGAGGATAACGGCTACAGCTATTCCACCATCCCTATGGGCATCATCATGGTGGACGATGTGATCATCACGGTGTCCACCCGGAACACGCCTTTGATCTCCGACTTCACCGAGGAGCGGATTCGCGGCTTCTGGACCTTCAAGCGCACCCGCTTCATTTTGCAGATCCTCAACCGCAACGCCTCCCGGTTTTTGGCCTACCTGAAGCAGATCGACAAGTCCAGCATGCTGGTGCAGGAGCGGCTGCAAAAGAGCCTGCGGAACCAGGAGCTGCTGCAGATGATGAAGCTGGAAAAATCTTTGGTGTTCTTCTCCACCAGCCTCAAGGGCAACGAGATGGTGATGGAGAAGATGATGCGCATGGAGATGCTGCGCAAGTACCCCGAGGACGCGGACCTGCTGGAGGACGTGATCGTGGAAAACAAGCAGGCCATGGAGATGTGCGCCATCTACCGGGACATCATGAGCGGCACCATGGACGCCTTCGCCTCCATCATCAGCAACAACCTGAATATCGTCATGAAAATCCTCACCAGCCTCACCGTGGTGCTGGCGGTGCCCACCATCTTCGCCTCCTTCTGGGGCATGAACGTGCGGGTGCCCTTTGAGGATTCCCACTGGGGCTTTTTCGCGGTGCTGGGTATCTCCATCGTGGGCGCGGTGGCCGCGTTCATCATGCTGTGGCGCAAGAAGATGTTTTAAGGAGGCTCCCATGGAAACCGCGCTGATCACGGGGGGCAGCCGGGGCATTGGCGCGGCCGCCGTGCGGGCCTTTGCCGGGGCCGGGTACCGGGTGGCCTTCTTCTATCACGCCAGCGAAGAGGCGGCCCAAGCCCTTTCCCGGGAAACCGGGGCCATCGCTTTGCCCTGCGACGTGGCGGACAGCGGCCGGGTGGCCGCCGCCTGCCGGGAGGCGGAGGGCCTGCTGGGGCACATCGACGCCTTGGCGGCCTGTGCGGGAATCGCCCAGCAAAAGCTTCTGCCGGACATCACCGATGAGGACTGGCACCGAATGCTGGGGGTGAACCTCAGCGGGGCCTTTTACACGGCCCGGGCCGTGTTGCCGGGGATGATCCGGCGCAAAGCCGGGAGCATCGTGTTCCTTTCCAGCATGTGGGGGCAGGCGGGGGCCTGTATGGAGGCCCATTATTCCGCCGCCAAGGCCGGGCTCATCGGTTTCACCAAGGCCCTGGCCAAGGAGGTGGCCCCCTGCGGCATCCGGGTCAACTGCGTGGCCCCGGGGGCCATTGCCACGGACATGACCAACTCCCTGGGAGACGACGCTTTGGCCCTGCTCCGGGAGGAGATCCCCCTGGGAAGGCTGGGCACGGCCCGGGAGGCCGCCGCCGCCATCCTGTGGCTCTGCTCCCGGGAGGCCGCCTATTTTACCGGGCAGGTCCTTTCCCCCAATGGGGGCATGGTGATGGACTAGGCCGCCGGGGAAAGCTTCGCTACAGCTCCACCACCCCGGTGCACACCTTGTCCAAAAACGCCCGGTCATGCTCCACCAGCAGCATGGTGGGCTGGTATTGCAGCAGCAGCTCCTCCACCTGCACCCGGCTCAGCAGGTCGATAAAGTTCAAAGGCTCGTCCCACACATACAGATGGGCTGGCTCACAAAGGCTTTTGGCCAGCAGCATCTTCTTTTTTTGCCCCTCGCTGAGCTGGGCCAGGTCCTTGTCAAACTGCTCCCGGCCAAAGTCCATGTTGCGCAAAATGGCCTTGAACAACGTTTCGTCCAGGCCCTCCCGGAGGATAAACTCCCGGAAATCCCCCCCAAGCTCCCGGGTGGACTGGGGCACATAGGAAACGATCAGGTTGGGAGCTAGGGAAATTTCCCCTGTCAGGGCCTGGGACAGGCCGCAGAGGGTTTTCAGCACGCTGCTCTTGCCAGCCCCGTTGGAGCCCGCCAAAGCCAGCCGCTCCCCCTGGCGCACAGCGAAGGAAATCCCCCGGCACACCACCCGGTCCCCATAGCGCACCAGGCCGTCCCGCACCTGAACCAAAGTTTTCTTGGGATGGGCCAAAGGGGACAGCTTCAGCTCCCCCACCTTTTCCACGTTTTTCAGCAGCTTGCTCTTTTCCTCGGCGGCCTGCTCCTGCCGCCGCTGCACGTTCAGGGCCCGCTTCATCATGGCCGCGCTGCGGGCTCCGATGTAGCCCCGGTCGGGGCTGTTGCCGCTGTATTCCCCGGCATACTTGCTCTTTTCAATGGTCTGGCTCCACTGGGCCGTGCGGCGGGCGCTTTCATTCAGCCGCCGGATGTCCTTTTTCAGCCTCTCGTTCTCCCCCAGCTCGTATTGGTTCTGCCGGTCCATCTCCTGCTGGAAGGTATCGTAGTTGCCCTTGGTGACGGTGATGTCCTTCCGGTTGATGGAGAGGATGTGGTCCACGCAGCGATTCAGGAAGGCCCGGTCATGGCTTACCAGCAAAAAGCCGTCCTTGCCCAGCAAGTAGTCCCCCACCGCCTCCCGGCCCGGCAGGTCCAAGTGGTTGGTGGGCTCGTCGATGAGGGGGTAGGCGTCCTCCCGGGAGAATAAGGCCGCCAGCTGGACCTTGGTCTGCTCCCCCTTGGAAAGGGTATCAAAGGGCCGGTACAGGGTGTCCTCCGCCACCCCCAGCAGGTTCATCTCCCGCCGCAGCTTCCACAGGGCCGCATTCCCGGCCATCTCCTCCAGAATCTCCAAAGTGGGCCGGGCGCCGTCCGCCACCCGGAAGGGGAAATACACCCCTTCCACGGGCATGTCGATGCTGCCCCGGCAAAGCAGCTGCCCTTGCAAAAGCCGCAACAGCGTGGTTTTGCCCCGGCCGTTGCGCCCCACCAGGCCCAGCCGCCAGCGGCTGTCCACGGTGAAGGACGCGTGCTCAAACACATTATCATAGCTGCCCTCATAGGCAAAGGTAAGGTCTTCCACGGCGATCCGCGCCATTGTAACTCCTCCTTGTGGGGCCCGGTTGGGCACAGGGGGAAGGGAAGGCGCAAACGGACAACAAAAAACAGAGCCCTCAGGCCGCGCTTTTCCTGCCAACGCAAAGCGGCATCACCGGCGTGATACAGCTTGGCGATTCCTTCCCCCGTTTTTCTTCGGGTTCATGGCAGGGTTATTTGCGCATTCCTTCCGCTCCGTTCCGGTTTGGGCCCCTGTGGGGAGCCCTGGCTGTGGTTAGCTTATCACGGCTCCGGGCCGCTGTCAAGCCTCCTGCTGGGCCAGCACGGGCTTGCCGTCCTCAATGCCCGTCACCGTGGCCAAGGACACCACCTTGAAGCCCTGGCTCCGCAGCCTGGCCCCGCCGGCCTGGAAGCCCTTCTCCACGCAGATGCCGATGCCCACCACCTGGGCCCCGGCCTGGCGCACGATGTCCACCAGCCCCTGGCTGGCCTCCCCGTTGGCCAGAAAATCGTCGATGATCAGCACCTTGGCCTCCTGGGGCAAATAGGCCTTGGCCACGGAGATGGGGCAGGCCTCCCCCCGGGTATAGCTAAAAACCTGGCTTTGATAGACCTCCCCCGCCAAGGTGGAGGGCTTGCCCTTCTTGGCGAACACCACCGGCACGTTCCCAAAGGCGATGGCCGTGGTCAGCGCCACGGCGATGCCGCTGCTTTCCACCGTCAGGATCAAATCCACCGGTTCCTCCCCAAAGGCCTGGTGGAAGGCCTGGCCCATCTCCACCATCAAAGCGGTATTCATCCGGTGGTTCAGAAACATGTCCACCTTGACGATGCCGCCCTCCTTGCCAATGCCCTGGCTCCTGATGGCCTCCTGAAGCTCTTTCATGCCCCTGTCTCCTTCCGGATTGTTGACCAAAGTCATTATAGCATGAATACCGCCCCTGGGGCAGCCCCCTTCCCAGGAAATCCCTCCCTTTTTTCATCCGGGGGCTACCCCGGCACACAGCGAGGCGGCCTGCCGGTTTCCCGGCGGGCCGCCTCGCTGTGGCGCTCCGTTCCCTTACGCGGTTCTCTCCATGCTCAGCTTGTCGGCGATCATGGCGATGAACTCGCCGTTGGTGGGTTTATCCTCCTTGGTACACACCTTGCACCCGAAAGCCCGGTTCAGGGTCTCAATCCGGCCCCTGCTCCAGGCCACCTCGATGGCGTGGCGGATGGCCCGCTCCACCTTGCTGGCGGTGGTGTCAAAGCGCTTGCCGATGCCGGGGTACAGCTCCTTGGTGATCCGGTTGATGATGTCGGGCTGCTCGATCACCATTTTCACCGCTTCCCGCAGAAAGCTGTAGCCCTTGATGTGGGCCGGAATCCCAATGGTCAGGAACAGGCTGCTCAGGCGCTCGTCCAGGCTTTGGGAATGCCGCCCCATCAAAGTGGGGCGCAGCAGGGGCTGGGTCTCCTGGCTGCTGATGCCCATCACCTCGTGGATATGCCGAAGCAAATGCTTCATGTCAAAGGGTTTTACCATATAATACATCACGCCTCGTTCAATGGCGCGCATCACAAAATCATCCCGGCCCAACGCGGTGACCGCAATGGTTTTTGGGGTTGGGTCCAGGGGTAACTTTCGCATCTCCTCCAATAGGGTGTAGCCGTCCATCAGGGGCATAATCAGGTCTGTCACCATTACGTCCACCGGCTCGTTGGCCAGAATGTTCAGCGCCTCCGCTCCATTCTCAGCCTCACGCACAGATGCGATACCTTCCTGCTTTTGTAGAAATTCTACCATTACTCGCCGTAGCTCTGCGTGATTATCCACGACCAACAGCCTCACGTCATGCATGAACTCATCCTCCAATCCTTTCTGATTACAATTTTCCTAAAAAATGCTCCACTTGTCACCTTTTTCAGCATTATAGCATAGAAAGCAAACTCTGGGTACTATTCGGGACTAAAAGTACATTATTTAGGTTTTGCGACATTTTTCCGCAACGATCCAAACGAAACCCTCTCCCTTTTCCGACACGGCTCAGAGCAAAGGGGCACCAGCCGTCATTTGATTTTGTCAAATCGATCACAATTGCAAGAACAGATGTCACAATGAAATAACTTTTTCTTTGTTTCGGTAAACAAAAAGAATCGTTTCTATGACGGAAACGGTTCTCTTGCAAGGCTTTGGCGGTTTTTGTTTTTCTTTTGTTTGGCTCAGGGCTCCCCCTTCTGGTAGTCGCTCTTGGTGGCCCAATGAGCCTGCTCCAGGGCCAGGTCCCGGTGGTGGATGGTGATCCGGTGGCCCATGTCCTTCAGCTTCCCGTAGATGTACTCGGAAATGGCCACGCTGCGGTGGGCGCCCCCGGTGCAGCCCACGGCGATCACCAACCGGTGCTTCCCCTCCTCCACATAATGGGGCAACAGAAACTCCAGCATATCGATACACTTTTTCAGGAATTCCTGGGTCACCGGATGGCCCAGCACAAATTCCTGTACGTCCGCGTCCAGCCCCGTGTGGCTGCCCATCTCCGCGATGTAAAAGGGATTGGGCAGAAACCGCACGTCAAACACCAAGTCCCCCTCCCTGGGAATGCCCCGCTTGAAGCCAAAGCTGAGGATTTCCACCCGCAGGGGGGATTGGTCGTCCGCGTGCTTCACAATTTCGCTGAGAATCCGCTGCAGGGCCCGGGGCTTCAAAGTGGATGTGTTGATCAGGTGGTTGGCGGCCTCCCGCAGGGGCTCCAGGCGGTTCTTCTCGTCCCGGATGGCCTCCTCCAGGGAGATGCCCTCCCCGGCCAGGGGATGGTCCCGGCGGCTCTCCTTGTAGCGGTTCACCAGCACGTCCTCGCTGGCCTCCACAAAGAGGGTGTCAATGTGAAAGCCCACGGTGCGGGCCTCGTCAATCATCTTCACCACGGCCATGGCGTCAAAAAACTCGCCGGAGCGCACGTCCGCGGCGATGGCCACCATGGGCGCGTGCAAATTGGTGGTTTGGCAGGCCTCCATAAAGGGCACCAGCATCATGGGGGGCAGGTTATCCACGCAGAGGGCCCCCAGGTCCTCCAAATACCGGATGGCCAGCGTTTTGCCCGCCCCGCTCAGCCCGGTGAGAATCAGAAACTGCACAGTGCCGCCCCCTTCTTTTGTGGTGGATTCCCTCTTCATTCCCCTATACTTCCTTAGCGGGCGCGTCCTCCCCCAGAATCCGTACCTCCGGGCTCAGCTGCACCCCTGTTTTTTCCAGCACTTCCCGCTGCACACGGGCGATCAGAGCCAAAAAGTCCTCGGAGGTACCCCCCTGGTCGTTCACCAGAAACCCCGCGTGGAGCTGGCTGACGCTGGCCCCGCCGACGCGGCAGCCCTTCAGCCCGCATTGCTCAATCAGGGGCCCGGCGAACCGGTCCGGAGGCCTCTTGAAGGTGCTGCCGCAGCTGGGCTGGTGCAAAGGCTGCTTTTCCTTGCGCCGGGCGGCAAACTCCCCCATGACGGCCCGGATGGCGTCCTCGTCCCCCGGGGAGAGCGCCACGGTGACGCTGGTCACCACCGCCGGTTCCTGGGCGGAAAAGCGGCTCTGGCGGTAACCCAGGCCCAGCTCCTCCGCCGAAAAGGCCAGGGGCTTGCCGGTGAAATCATAGGCTGTTGCCCCGGTGACCACATCCTTCATCTCCCCGCCATAGGCCCCAGCGTTCATGTACACCGCGCCCCCCACCGTGCCGGGAATGCCCGAGGCGAACTCCAGCCCCGTCAGGCTGTGGGACGCGGCCCTCTCCGCCAGGGTGCACAGCAGGGCCCCTGCCTGGGCGGTCAAAGCGAAGCGCCCGTCGGGCAAGGGGACCGGCTGGGAGATGTGGCCCAGGCGCTCCCCCACGTGGAGCACCAGCCCCCGGATGCCTCCGTCCTTCACCAGCAGGTTGCTGCCGTTGCCGATGACCGTCACCGGAACCTCATGCCCCTTGGCCCAGGCCAGCGCCCGGGACAGGGTCTCCGGGGAGCTGACTTCCCACAGCAGTTCCGCTGGGCCCCCCAGCCGCAAGGTGGTATAGCGGCTCATGGGCACGTTCTCCAGCAGCTCCTTTTTCCCCAGGATGCTTCGGAGCTCTTCTTTCCAGTCCTCCCTGACCATGGATGTCCTCCCCCTGACGCCCGGGCTCACCGGTCAACGGTTATTGTATCGCACTTTAGGCTATGTGTCAAAGCGCAACCCGCTTTATTGTATGCAAATTGGGCCGGGAATACACGGCCCGGCCACCCTTGACGTTTCACCCTTCCGGGGCTACAATGGGACAACCACCATCCTCTCCCACAGGAGCGTTTGCCATGTTTTACACCTTTACCCCCTGCCTGCGGGAAATCACCCTGGAGGATATCTCTCCCCGGGAGCTGTGCGTGGGATACCTCACCGGCCCGGAGCTCCCCCAGACCGCCGCCCATCTGGGCTATCCCAGCCATGTGGTGGCGGAATGCCTGGAGGACCAGGACAAATACCGCAACACCGTGGACGTGTATGAGAGCTTCACCTTCGGCATCGTCAACTTCGTGAACCCCGCCCGGGTATACGAGGCCAGCGACCGCCTGGCCTTCTTTTTGCAGCGGAACCTGCTGCTCTGGGTTTCCCTGCGGGACCTGGACGGAAGCTCCCAGGCGGTTTTCAACCAGGCTTTGGCCCGGTTCCGGCCCGAAACCGTCACCCTGGAAAAGCTGCTGTACGCGCTGCTGGAAAACTCCATCTCCGGGGACTCCCAGACCTTAACCCAGTGGGAGTTTGACATCAGCGCTTTGGAGGAAGCCCTCTCCGGGGCAAAGACCCCCCACCGGTTTCAGAATGAAATCTTTCAGCATAAAAGACGGCTCCTTTTGCTCCAGGACTACTACGAGCAGCTCATCGACGTGGGGCAGGAGCTCCAGGAGAACGAGAACGACGTATTCGCCGAGGATACCCTCCACTACTTTGTGCTGTTTTCCGCCAAGGCAGGCAGGCTCATGGGCGCGGTACAGCGGCTGCTGGCGGAGCTCAACGAGCTCCGGGCCGCGCACCAAGCCGCCCTGGACTATGCCCAGAACCGGATCATGAAGATTTTCACGGTGATCACCAGCGTGTTTCTGCCCTTGACTTTGATCGTGGGCTGGTACGGCATGAACTTCACCCATATGCCGGAGCTGGACTGGGAGATGGGGTACCCCTTGGTGTTTGTGCTCTCCTTGGTCACGGTGCTGGTGTGCCTTCTGTTTTTCAAGAAAAAGGACCTGCTCTAGGCTCCCCAAGGGCCCCTTTCTACCGGCTGTACATCCCGGTCTGAATCTCCCGGATATAGGTCTCGATCCGGGGAATCCCCGGGGTGTTTTTCGCGTCCCGTACTGCCTGCTCCCGGTCATAGTCCAAGGACCGGAAGCGGATCTCAAAAGGCCCGCTTTTTTTGTCGTCCCCCTCCAGCAGGGCGTAGCAGCACCGCGCCTCCCCCAGGGCGTTGCCCACGCTGCCGCAGTTGAAAAACAGCCCCGGGGTCATGGTGCGCAGCCCCTGGCGGTGGGCGTCCCCATAGCCCACCACGTCAAAGCGGCTGCCCTCCTCCCCCTGAAAAAAGGGCTCGATTCTCAGAGTATCGTCCCGAAGGGTCACTAGCTCCTCCATCACGGGCCGCCCGTGAAACAGGCGGATGCTCCTGCCGCTGAGGGTCAGCCGGTATTCCCGGGG
The DNA here is from genome assembly GCA_029974855.1 of Eubacteriales bacterium. The sequence goes on along the minus strand of JARKQO010000409.1, from coordinate 6,533 downwards.
CAGGCCGCGGAGGGCGGCCAGCCGTTCCTCCCCCAGCTGCTCCCAATAAAACAGGTCCATGGGAAAGCGCTTCTCCCCCAGGCCGTAGTCCCAGTTGCCTCCCAGCACCACATGGCAATGCTCCATCACCCAGTCATAGGTCAGCCCGTTGCTGGGGCCCTTGCCCACGCAGTCCCCCAGGCAGATGATCCGATCCGGCCCTTGCAAAGCCAAATCCTTTTCCAGGGCCTGGGTGGCCGGCCAGTTTCCGTGCAGGTCCGCGACCAAAGCGATCCTCATGGGGTCCCTCCCCTTGCCGCCCGGTCCGTGGGCGGCCACAAGATGCTTTATCATACCACAACCCCCGGGCCCTGTCACGGGCGGGACCCGGGGGAAAAGCCCGGCCCTTTGTATGGCGTTTTTTGTCAAACCATGGTATACTTTCCTACGCAATCACCGCAACAGGAAAGGACACAACTTCATGCGCAAAACCTTCGCGCTGTTTGATTTCGATGGCACCCTAATCCCCTGGAACTCCATCGTCCGCTTCTGCCTGTTCGCCCGCAGGAGGGGGCTCTGTTCCCAGGCCCAGCTGAGCCGGGGCTTGCGGGCCGGCCTGGCCTACCGGCTGGGCCTTTTCAGCGCCATGCGGACCAAGGCCGTGGCCCTTTCCTTTTTGGCCGGGCACAGCCAGGGGGAGCTTGCGGCCCTGTCCCAGGCCTTCTTTCAGGAAATCCTGCTTCCCGCCCTCCGGCCCCAGGCCAAGGAGGTCCTGGCCCTTCACCGGGAGCGGGGGGACGTGATCCTGTTTCTCACCGCCTCCCCCTCCTTTTACCTGGAGCCCTTCAAGGAGGCCTTCGGGGTGACGGAGATCATCGGTACCCGGATGGACGTGGACACCTCGGGGATATTCACCGGGCTCATCAGCGGCGAAAACTGCCGGGGCATTCAAAAGCCCCTGCGCCTGGCGGAATACCTGGCCGCCACAGGGGACAGGCTGGACTATGAGGGCTCCTGGGCCTATGGAGACAGCGCCTCCGACGCGCCCATGCTGGCCCTTTGCGCCCACAAGGTGGCCGTAAACCCGGGCCCCAGGCTGAAAAAGCGGCTCAAGCACCTGGAGGGCGTCACTTTGGCGCGCTGGAAGAACTGAGAGGAGTTAGCCCGTGGCCATCAGCTTTTCCCATGCGGACGAAATCCTTCGGGCTTCGGTGGAGGCCGGGGCCTTCCCCTCGGCCTGCCTGCTGGTGGGCCTGGGCAAGCGCGTGCTCTTCCGCCGGGCCTATGGCCGCCTGGACCTGGAGGGACCCGTCACCAACGAGCAAACCCGCTATGACCTGGCCTCCCTCACCAAGCCCTTGGTGGTGGGCATGCTCACCCTGCGGGCCCTGGAAAGCGGCAAGCTCTGCCTCTGGGACAGGCTGGATTCCTTCATCGACGCCCCGGCGGACAAGCAGGACATCACCATCCGCCAAATGCTCACCCATACGGCGGGCTTCCCTGTGGGGCTCCACCTGTGGGAGCTCTCCCGGGACCCCCGGGACTGCATTGACGTGCTGCTCCGGGCCCCCCTCATCGCCCAGCCCGGTACCCGGGTGCAATATTGCTGCGCCGGATACATCCTGCTGGGACAGCTGCTGGAATGCCTGTACAACGCCAAGCTGCCGGATTTGGCCCTGCGGGAAATATTCTGGCCCCTGAAAATGACCAAAACCAGCTTTTTACCCAAAGGGGACAACATCGCCGCCACCGAGATGACCGACGAGGGCCGCTGCTCCCAGGGGGAGGTCCACGATGAGAACGCCCGCTTTTTAGGCGGCGCGGCGGGCAACGCCGGGGTCTTTTCCACCATGGACGACCTGGCCCTGTTCATGCAGATGCTGGCCGCCGAGGGAGCCTTGCCCGACGGTTCCCGGTACCTGGCCCCCGCCACCGTTCGCCTGGCCCTGCGCAACCATACCCCGGGCATGGCCCAGGGCCGGGGCCTCTCCTTTTACCTGCCCTGGCACGACGACGGCTTCACCGGGGACCTGTTCCCCCCGGAAACCGTCGGCCACACCGGCTTTACCGGCACCAGCTTCGCCCTGGACCCCACCAGCGGCCTGTACGTCGTTTTGCTCACCAACCGCATCTGCCCCAGTCGCGACAACACCGCCATCTACCGCATCCGCCGCCTGGTCCACAACGCCGTGTACGTGGCGGCGCGGTAGGGGGCGGGGACGACGGGGGGGGAGAGACGGTCAGGGGCTCCGCCCCCGACACCTCCGCCAGGGACTTCGTCCCTGGACCCATCATTGGCCGCGCTTCGCGCGACCAAAAATAAGATAGAAAATAGACCACTGGTCTGTCCAGGGGGTTTATAGCGATACGCTTTGTTCTCCTTCCATATAAAACCATATGTCAAAACCCCTTGGTCCAGCGAAGGGCCGGGCAATCCCTGGACCCATCATTTGGCGGCGCTTCACGGAGTTAAATCATCGGCCAAGGGAAGCCAAAACCAGAGAAATATCGTTATCATACAGGGGCTTTTGCCGGCCCTCACAAAAGCATATGCATACTTTTCCCTTACTTCTCCCGCCCCGGGAAAGATGGCGGCAGGGAAACGTTGCTTTCGCTTCCGATCGCCCAGGAACAGGGCCGCTTCGTTCTTGATCGATTTTGATAAAAAACTTTCAAATAATCATTGACAAACCAGATACACCATGTTATTCTTATCGTAATCAATCGCATTCAAAGGCAAACGAAGGGATTTTGACGGTTCAGAAGACCCTGAGCCGCAAAAAATAAAAATAAGGAGACCTGAACCTATGAAAAAGCTGATTGCACTGGTACTGGCCCTGATGATGGTTGCCATGGTGGGCATCTCTGTGGCGGAAGGCGCAAAGGCGGTATCCGATCTGAAGCTGGGCTTCATCCTTGGCAGCCGTGAGCATGCCTTCTATCTGGCCATCGAGGACGGCATCAACGCCGCCGCCAAGGACATGGGCTTTACCGCCGTTGTCCTGGAGAGCGAGCTTTCCGGCGCCGTGGCCACCGAGCGCATTGAGACCCTGGTGGTGGACGGCATGGATGCCATCTCTTTGGCCTGCAACGAGCCCGCGGGCGTGAAAAACGCCATCGAGGCGGCGGACGCCGAGGGTGTTTCCATGTTCACCTTTGACTGCACCACCGACCTGCCCGGCATCATCAAGAGCTTCGTGGGCACGGACAACTATCAGGGCGGCGTCGTGGGCGGCGAGGCCACCATCGCCGAGCTGGACCGGCTGGGCCTGAAGGACGGCGCCACCGTGGGCATCATCGGCTATCCGGAGCCCCAGAGCTGCATCGACCGTGAAAATGGCTGGCTGAGTGTTGTGGAAGCCAAAAAAGACGAGTATAATCTAACTATCGTGAACATCGGCAACTACGAGGGCCAGGCGGACAAGGCCCAGAACCTCATGAGCGACGCCCTGATCACCTATCCCGACATGGCCGTGATCTTCACCGTGGGCGATCCCGCCTGCATCGGCGCTTTGGCCGCCATCAAGAGCGCGGGCGCTCCCACCCGGATGATCGGCTTCGACGCCAATCCCGAGGCCCACGAGGCGATCCTGGACCCCGAAAACGGCAAGATTTGGTTCGCGGACGTGGCCCAGGATCCCTATCAGATCGGCTACCAGATCGCCCAGCAGATGGTGAAGTACCTCACCGAGGGCAAGGTGGACGCCGAGACCATCCTCATCTCCCCCTACCTGGTGGACGCCTCCAACGCGGTGAAGAAGTAATCCCGCTCTTTCCTACCTGTGAAGCCATCCCCAAGGGCAAACCCATCCGGGGTTTGCCGGCGGCTTCATGAAGCGAACCCACCATCCGGCGCGGCGAGCACGGGGCTTTCGCCCGCCGCGCCGGATGGTCCCGTTTAGGGGCTCGCCCCAAAGGCCGGGCCTTCGGGGTCCAAAGTCCACCGGCAAGGAGTGACTGGAATGCAGCCTGGTTTGCAAGCCGTGCATATCTCAAAGGTGTTCCCCGGCGTAAACGCCCTGACGGACGTTTCCGTGGATTTTTATCCTGGGGAGGTCCACGCCCTCATGGGGGAAAACGGCGCGGGAAAATCCACGCTGATCAAAATCCTCTCCGGGGTGTACACGCCCACGGAGGGCAAGATTCTCCTGAACGGCAAGGAAATCGCCTTCAAAGGGCCCCGGGACGCCCTGGACCAGGGCATCTCGGTGATTCACCAGGAGCTCAGCATTGCCAAGGACCTGTCCGTGGCGGAAAACATTTTTTTGGGAGAGGAAAGGAAAAAGGGGTTATTCCTGGATAACCGCCAAATGCACAGCCGGGCCACGGAGCTGCTCCGGTATATGAAGGTGGATAAAAGCATCAAAGCCACCGATATCGCCGGGGATTTGACCGCCGCCCAGCAGCAGATGGTGGAAATCGCCAAGGTGCTCAACAAAAAGGCCAAGGTGGCCATTATGGACGAGCCCACCTCCTCCCTCTCGGAGCGCGAAATCAACGCTCTGTTTGAGCAGATTCATATTCTTCGTGAAAATAATGTGGTCATCATCTACATCACCCACCGCCTGAAGGAAATCTTCCAGATGTGCGACCGGGTCACGGTTTTGCGGGACGGCTGCCATGTCCGCACCGACAGGATCACCCAGGTCAGCGAGCAGGAACTGGTGTCCAGCATGGTGGGCCGTGAGATCAAGGACTATTTTATCCATATGGCCCATGACATCGGCGGGGAAATGCTGCGGGTGGAGGGGCTGAGCCGGGGCAAGGAATTTCAGAACGTGTCCTTTACCGTCCGCCGGGGAGAAATCCTGGGCATCGCGGGGCTGGTGGGGGCGGGCCGCACCGAGGTCATGGAAACCATCTTCGGGGCCCGGACCCCGGACAAGGGCAAGATTTTCGTGGAAGGCCAGGAGGTGCGCTTCGCAAACCCCAAGGACGCCATCGCCAAAAAAATCGGCATGGTGACGGAGGACCGCCGCACCACGGGGCTGATGCTTGCGGCCATGGTGAAGGACAACAAGGTGCTGCCCAGCCTGATCTATCACCACAAGGCCATGAACTTCGTGGACGAGAGGTGGATCCGGCAGGTCAGCAGGGAATACGTGCGCAAGCTGCGGGTAAAGACCCCCGGCATCGAGGCCTTCGTGCAAAACCTTTCCGGCGGCAACCAGCAAAAGGTGGTGCTGGGCAAATGGCTCATCGCCAACAGCAAAATCCTCATCCTGGATGAGCCCACCCGGGGTATCGACGTAAACGCCAAAACGGAATTTTACGGTCTGATGAACGACTTTGTAGCCTCCGGCGGCTGCATCGTCATGGTTTCCTCCGAGCTGCCCGAGGTGCTGGGCGTGTCCGACCGGATTCTGGTGATGCGGGAGGGCCGGGTCAGCGGCGAGCTGTCCCGGGAGGAGGCCAGCGAGCAGGCCATCATCCAGCTCGCCAGCCATACCAGCGAGGCCGCGGCGGTTTAAGCAGCCGCAAATGCTTACCCGGCGGCGTCCGGCGGCGCCGCACGCCTTCCCCCCGTGGGAAAAACGGAAGAGGTGTTGGATTATGGACCTGCAATGGGCGGACGAGAGAAAAAGGGTTGACCTGAAAAGCTTCATCGTCAAGAACATGGTGGTGGTCATCCTCATCATGCTGTTTCTGGGCTTTGGCCTGGGAACCAACGGCAAATTCTTCAGCATGGCGAACCTTGTGAACCTGACCACCCAAATGGCCATCAACGCCATGCTTTCGGCGGGGCTTACCTATGTCATCATTTTGGGCGGCATCGACATCTCCGTGGGCTCTGTGGCCGCTTTGGCGGGGGTTGCCAGCGCCTTGGTGGCCAGCCGGATGCCCCAGATGAGCATCTTCATGTCCCTGGTGGTGCTGGTGATGCCCGCCATTGTGGTGGGCGGCGTTTGCGGCGCTTTCAACGGGGCCATGATTACCCGCTTCAAGGTGGTGCCCATGATCGCCACCTTGGCCATGCAGACCATCGCCCGGGGGCTCAGCTTCATTTTTTCAGGGGGCACGGCGGTGTTCGGCGCGCCCAAGGAGTATAGCTGGCTGGGGGCCGGCCGCTGGCTGGTGACCCCTGACAAGCCCACCGGGTGGATTCCCAACATCACCATCTTCGTGATCATCGCGGTGGCCCTGATGGCGGTCCTGCTCAGCAAAACGGTCTTTGGCCGCCACGTGTACGCCACGGGCAGCAACCGCCAGGTTGCCCACCTCTCGGGCGTGAATACCAAGCGGGTGATCTTTTTGGGCCATATGCTGTGCAGTATCGCCGCCGCCATGGCGGGGGTGCTGAACGCCTCCAAGCTGCAAAACGGCCAGCCCGCCGCCTGCGAAGGGTACGAGATGTACGCCATCGCCGCCACGGTCCTGGGGGGCACCCGCCTCAACGGCGGCAGCGGCTCCGGGGCCCGGGCCATGGTCGGCGTGGCGGTCATCGCCGTGATCAACACCGGCATGAACCTGATGCACATCAGCTCCTCCTGGCAGAAGGTGGTCATCGGCGTCATCATTCTGCTGGCGGTGATCATGGACATGGCCCAGAAAAA
>JARKQO010000393.1 GCA_029974855.1 Eubacteriales bacterium | reverse complement strand
TCGGGCTGGGCCGTCCAGTAGCCCATGCTGTTGGGGGTATAGGCGGGGGCGCGGCCGTAGTTGCCGTCGGTGCGCATGGCCCCGTCCCGGTGGTATTCGTTGACCTCCACCTTGGCGCGGTTCACGGGGATGTGGTTGTGGTTCACCCCCAGGCGATAGCGCTGGGCGTCGCCGTAGGAGAAGAGGCGGCCCTGGAGGAAGCGGTCCGGGGAGAAGCCGATGCCGGGCACCACGTGGGCGGGGGTGAAGGCGGATTGCTCCACTTCCGCGAAGTAGTTCTCCGGATTGCGGTTCAGCTCCAGCACGCCCACCTCCATGAGGGGGAATTCCTTGTGGGGCCAGATCTTGGTGATGTCAAAGGGATTCTCGTAGTGGTTTTGGGCCTGCTCCTCGGTCATGATCTGCACGTACATGGTCCACCTGGGGAACTCGCCCTTTTCGATGGACTCGAACAGGTCCCGGCCATGGCTTTCCCGATCCATGCCGCAGACCTTGGCGGCCTCGGCGTTGGTGAGGTTCTTGATGCCCTGCTGGGTCTTGAAGTGGAATTTGCACCAGACCCGCTCGTTCTTATCGTTGTAGAAGGAGAAGGTATGCTCCCCGAAAAAGTGCATGTGGCGGAAGCTGGCGGGAATGCCCCGGTCGGACATGACGATGGTGCGCTGGTGGAAGGTTTCGGGCAGCAGGGTCCAGTAGTCCCAGTTGTTCTGGGCGGAGCGCATGCCGGTGCGGGGGTCCCGCTTCACGGCCCGGTTCAGGTCGGAGAAATTATGAACATCGCGGATGAAGAAGGTGGGGGTGTTGTTGCCCACCAGGTCCCAGTTGCCTTCTTCGGTGTAGAACTTGACGGCCACGCCCCGGATGTCCCGCTCGGCGTCGGCCGCGCCCCGCTCCCCGGCCACGGTGGAGAAGCGCAGAAACAGGTCGGTTTTCGTGCCGGGCTGCAGCACCTTGGCCCGGGTGTAAGCGCTGATGTCGCCGGTAACGGTAAGGTGGCCGTAGGCGCCCCAGCCCTTGGCGTGCATCCGGCGCTCGGGGATCACTTCCCGGTTGAAGTGGGCCATCTTTTCCAGCAGCCATACGTCCTGGAGCACCACAGGGCCCCGGGGGCCGGCGGTAATGGCGTTCTCGTTATCGGGAATGGGCGCGCCGACTTCGTTGGTTAAGCGGGTATACTTTTTGTCTTCCATCACAAACTCCTCCTTTTTCATATGCTTGAGGCCGAAGGCATTAGGCCGGGGGCATTGGGGACGGCGGGGAGCCGTCCTCCCGGGCGCAGGCGGGGCACAGGTCGTCGATCATCACGTTCACGGAGCGGATGTCCAAATCGCAATGGGAGGCGATGAAGGACGCCAGCTCCGGGATGTTTACGTCGATGATGCGGCCGCAGCCCCGGCACACCGCGTGGTCGTGGGGAACCAGGTTCGCCTCGAAGCGGTCCGGGGCGCTGGGGCGCGACACCCGGCGGAGCTGCCCCGAGAGGACGAACTGATTCAGGTTCCGGTAGACCGTGCCCACGGAAACCGAGGGGACGACGTGCTTCGCCTGCCAGTAGACCTGGTCGGCGGTGAGGTGATCGGTGGACTGATGAAGGATGTCCAGGAGCACTCTTTGCACTTTCGTCACGGGGCTTCACTCCTGCCTCAAATTAAGAATGATTCTTATTCTAAATCAAAAAGAAGAGGATGTCAAGAGGGAACCTACCGATTGTTCCCGGATTGTTTTTCTCAGGAAGCGGCAAATGCCTCTTTGATCCAATATCCGAACGCCCGCGCTACATTTCAAAGCCAAACGCGACCCTCTGGTCGGTCAAAGGCCCCTCGTACCGGTCCGTTTCGTGCCAGCCCCTTTGCTGATATACTACAGACAGGTCGGCTTTTGCATACAGCTGTCCATCCTGTTCCCAAAAATAAAGCGTCAAATGACCTTCATAGCCGTTGCCGGCCTTACCCGTATTGAAAAAACCAAAGTTCACCGCGATATCCTGATCGAGCTGCACATCTGGCAGCCATTGCAAAATATTCTGTTTAGGAATCGAACAAGAATAACCATGCACGCCATAGTTGCCGGAGAGCGCGAATGAGGATACGCCGGATTTCAGGTCATATCGTAAACGGATTGTTTTGTCGGATATTGCGCCATGGGAATAAGCGACATCCACCTTGGGCGCGAGGGATATCGTTTGATGATCCGTATGTTCATTGTATTTTCGGGTTTCCGCATAAGGGCTTTGGGTGTACACATAGGCGTTGATGTACATTTGTTGCTTTCCCGGCCACACTCCCTGAAGCAACGCATAAACCAAAAGCAACCCGAGCCCTGTCATCGTAAGCCAAGGGTGACGCGTTATCCAGTTCGGCTGTGTTTTCATGTCCGGGTTTTGATCCTGCTGCCGATGATGCGCCTCTTGCATAGGTACCTCCTTTATTCCAACCGTATCTCCACCGGGGCGTCAATGTCCATGCCGCCTTCCGTCACCACACAATCCAGCGCCCACAGGCGCACCCCGGCCTTGGCGGCCTCCAGCACGGCCTTGGCGAAGGCGGGGTCCATGGCGCTGTGGGGGCGGAACAAGGTGCAGCCCTTCAGCTGGATCACGAACACCGCGTGGGCCTCATACCCCATGGTTACGGCCCGGGCCAGTTCCCCCAGGTGCTTGGCCCCACGCTCGGTGGGGGCGTCCGGGAACAGGCCCACGCCCTCCTCCTCCAGGGTTACGCCCTTCACCTCGATGAAAATTTTCTTTTGCGGGGTTTCCGCGTAGAAATCAAACCGGGAGGACTGAAACCGGGCCTCTGGCTTCACCAAGGTGATGTCCGGCAAAAAGCGGCCCTGGCGCAGGTATTCCCCAAAGGCCAGGTTGGGGGCGTAGCTGTCCATGTTGACGAGGGTGTCCCCCTTGTACACGGCCACCACGTCGTAGGGGGTGGCCCGGGCGGGGTTGTCCGCCTTGTTCAGCACCAGCTTGGCCCCGGGCAAAAGCAGCTCCCGGCAGCGGCCTGTGTTTTTCACGTGGCAGCGCTGCACGCTGCCCTCCACCTGAACCATGGCGATGAAGCGGTTGGGCCGGGACACAAAGACCCCGGGGGTGGGGTTCCGGTAGATCATGCTTCCTCCTTGGGGGCGGCAATCTCCCTGGGCTGGTTGTACCAGAAGCCCTCCTCCCAGCGGATCAAAGGCAGGCCGTGGAAGTCCGCCAGCCGCCGGGCCTCCGTTTCCAGGGCGGCCCGGAAGGCGTCGGTGACGGGGAAGCCCTTCTCCGCCCAGAAGCGCTTCATGACCAAGGTTTTTCCCTTGCGGTCGCACAGGGGCTCCACCCGGCCGGCAAAGCGCTGGCCGTAGAGCACCGGCAGCACATAGTAGCTGAACCGGCGCTGGGCCTCCGGGTTGTAGATTTCCCATTTGTAGGAAAAGTCAAACAGCGCCTGGATCAGCTTCCGGTCCCACATCAGGCAGTCCAAAGGAGCCAGGAAGCGCACCCGCTTTTTGCCCGCGAAGGGCTTTTGGCAGGCGGCCAGCAGGGCCTGGTCCTCCCGGCGCAGGTATAGGGGCGCGGGAAGCCCCTCCACCTGGACGGGGAGGATGGCCCCCTCCCGCTGCAGGCGGCCAAAGGCAGTCTCCCGGCTCTGGCCGGTGAAGCCGCTCATCCCCAGCCAGGCGTCCGAGGCCCGGTTCCACAGCAGCCCCACGGCCCCGATGCGCCGCAGGGCCTGCCAGGCCTGCTGGTCCGCCGAGGTTTGGCAGGGGTTGGGGGCGGAAAGGAGCTCCCGGGGCAGGCAATCCTCCGCCAGGGCGTAGCTTTTCACCGTGCCCTTCTTGTGGTGCACCACCAGCTCCCCCCGGAAGTACAGGCACTCCAGGGCGGCGCGGCTCAAAGCGGTCTGGCTCCAATACCAGTCGGCCTTGCCCTCCAGGGGCAGCTCCTGGGAGCTGGCGTGGCCGTGGGCCTTCAAATGGGCGCGAACCCGGTCCGCCACCGCGTCGATGGCGTCCCGGCTGCGGACATCCTGGCGGTAGCTTTCCCGCACAGGCTCAAAATAGGGCCATTCCTCCGTCAGCACCAAGGACATGTTCTTGTCCCAAAAGTCCATCAGAAGCCGGTCCTCATAGAGCAGCTCCCGGAGCAGGGCCGGGGCGAAGCCCTCCACCCTGCTAAGGAAGGCCAGCTCGTGGCTTTTGCCGCATACGTCCACCGGGTCGTACTGGACACAGCCCGCCTGGCGCACATAGGCCAAAATGCCTTCCTTGCCCGAAAAGGGGGTGGGGCCCAGCAGGCCGTGCTTCCGGAGCAAGAAACGCCGGGCCTGTTCCTTGGAAACGGTGGGGGGCATGGCGGCACTCTCCTTAGCAGTAGCATAAATAATACTGGCATCATATCACAAGAACGGGTGTTCTGTAAAGGGCGAACGCCAACCCCACTCCCGTTCCGCAAAACCCTTCCTCCTTTCCGTTGCATTTGCCCAAGCCCTGCGCTATACTGGAAGGTGGGAAGTCCTTGGGTGTAACCACCAAAAAACGGAGGGGTTTGGGATGCGCTATCACCTGATCTGCATCGGTTCCACCGGCGATGTGCGGCCTTATGTGCTGCTGGGGCGGGAGCTGACCAAGCGGGGCCATGACGTGGGCATCTGCGCCTTTGGGGAATTCCGGGAGATGGTGCTGCGGGAAGGCATGCGGTTTTTGCCCCTCACTGGGGACGTGAAGCTGCTGATGAGCAAGCTGATGAAGCCCGGCACCAGCGGCATCGGGTATTTGAAGCAGGTGAAGGACGGCCTGGAGGCCATCATCACGCCCTTTTTGGCGGATTTGGAGGCCGCCAGCCAGGGTTGCGACGTGATCGTGTCCACCTACCTGGGCTCGGTGATCCAGTCCATGGCCGAGGTGCGGGGCGTGCCCTTTATTCAGACCCACTATTTCCCCATGGACCCCACCAGCACCACCCCCATTTCCTCCGCCCCGGGCCAGCGGGCGGGCAAGGGCTGGAACCTGATGAGCTACCAGCTGGCCTATTTGCTTATCAACAGCCTGGAGCGCTGGTACCTGGCGGATTGGCGCAGGGAGCACGGCATGAGCCCCCGGAAGCTCCAGGCGGAGCCCAACTATTACTTGAACGGGCACCTGATCCCCGTGCTGTACGCCATCAGCCCCCTGCTGATGCCCAGGCCCCGCTCCTGGGGGGAGAACATCCACATGACCGGCTTCTGGCTGGATGACGAGGGCCAGGACTTCACCCCGGACGCGGAGCTGGAGGAGTTCCTGAAAGCCACGCCCAAGCCTGTGTACATCGGCTTTGGCTCCATGACCAGCGGGGACATGGGGGAAACCCTGGGCATCGTGCTGGAGGCCGTGGAGCGCAGCGGGGTGCGGGCCGTGCTGTCCACCGGCTGGGGCGACGTGGAGGTGCCCAAGCGGAAGAACGTGCACGTGGTGGGCTACGTGCCCCATGGCTGGCTCTTTGAGCGGGTGGCGGCTGTGGTGCACCACGGGGGCGCGGGCACTACCGCGGCGGGCCTTTTGGCCGGGCGGCCCACCTTGGCCATTCCCTTCGGCGGGGACCAGCCCTTCTGGGCCATGCGGGTGCGGATGCTGGGCCTGGGCCCCAGGCCTATCCGGCGGGAGAAGCTCACCGCCGCCAAGCTGGCCAAGGCCCTGGAAAGCCTGGTGTCCGTGAAAACCTACCGGGTGGCCGCCCGGGAGGTGGGGGAACGCCTGCGCAACGAACAGGGCACCGTCATCGCCGCCAATATCATCGAGCATGAGGTGCGCAAATGGCTCCGGGAGGACGACCCCTGGATGCCCCTGATCAAGGTTTGACCCCCAACAACCAACCGGGAGGCCCTGTATGAACGGCAAGGACAAAAAACCCCGTACCCTGGCGGATCTCAAACCCGGCCAAAGGGGCGTGGTGGCCCAGGTGGGGGGCGAGGGCGCGCTGCACCGCCACCTGCTGGACATGGGCATCACCCCAGGCGTGTCCGTTTTGCTCCAGAAAGCCGCCCCCATGGGCGACCCCCTGGAGTTCCACCTGAGGGGCTATTCCCTCTCCCTCCGGGTGGAGGACGCCCGGAAGATCACGCTGGGGGAGAACGGGGCCGGGGGGGAGGAACGGGGGACGATGGGGGCGCTGCCCCAAACCCCGCCCAGGGGCTAAGCCCCTGGGAACCCATTCTTTGAACCCCCTTTCAGGGGGTTCAAAGGGGTAAGGGGTTAAGAGATACTCTATCCATGCATATCATTATTTTGAAATCATC
>JARKQO010000390.1 GCA_029974855.1 Eubacteriales bacterium | reverse complement strand
TCCTATGTGGTGCTTTTGCTGATCCCTTTCTTGGGGCTGTCCTTGTTTACCTACCACCGCAGCAGTAGCGTGATCCAGGCCCAGGCTCGGCAGATGGCGGGCCAATCCGCCCAGCGGGCCGCCGCCGATTTGAACCAGCTGGCCGCCTCCGCCTACCGCATCGCCACGGTGCTGAACCAAAATACCCGGGTGCGGGAAATTGTGGAAAAGGACCCGGCAATTACGCCCCCGGCCCAGCAGGCGGAGGACTTCCGCTATCTGGAGAACATGGTGGAAAGCCTGGCTGCGGAGGACGGGGTGTACGGGGTGCGGCTGTATGTGCCCGAGGGCTTTTTGTTCGCCAACCAGAAAACCGTCACCGACAACCTGGAGACCCTTCCCCAAAGGGCCTTTTCCGGGGTGGGGGTGCATTTTGGGGACATCTATGAGCGAAGCTCCTTGCTGGAGGCCCCGGTGAGGGTGCTGCCGGGGGATTTTCCCCTGTACAGCATCGTCCGCTACCAGCGGATCCTCGGGGTGATCCGGGTGGAGTTTTTGGAGAGCGCCGTGCTGGAGTTTATGCGGGCCGCCGACTTCACAGGTCAGGGCAGCGTGTATTTGCTGAACGAGCAAAACGCCCTGGTCACCGCCGCCGGGCCCATGGCGGAGATGCCGCCGCTGCCCCCGGAGGCCGGAAACGGCTGGTATACTTTGCGCCTGCCCCAGGGGGAGGCCCTGGCGAACCGCATTCCCCTCCAAATCCAGGGCTGGCATCTGGTGACGGTGATCCCCTTGCGAAGCCTATTGCTGGAGGCTCACGACCTCCAGCAGCACATTCTACTCTTCGCTTTGGGGCTGGGGGCGGTGATCCTGTTCTTCTCCCAATGGACAGCCCGCTATAACAGCAGGCGGATTCTGCGCCTGGCCCAGAGCATGCAAAAGGCCCAGTCCGGGGACTGGCAGGCCCACGCCACCGTGGACAGCGAGGACGAGATCGGCGTTCTCCAGCACAGCTTCAACTACCTGATCCGCAACACCCGGCAGATGATGGACGAGCGCTATGCCCTGGGCCAAAGCCTGAAGGGCATGGAGCTGAACGCCCTTCAAAACCAGATCAACCCCCATTTTCTATACAACACCCTGGACATGATCCGCTGGACGGCCCGGCAGGGGGATACCGGCATGGTGGAGCAGGCCGTGGAGGAGCTGTCCCAATACTACCGCCTCAGCCTCAGCAAGGGAAAAACCTTCATCACCTTGGGGGAAGAGCTGGATCACGTGACCCATTATGTGAACCTTCAAAACTTCCGCTTTCAGGGGAAGCTTACCTTGCAGCTGAGGGTGGAGGAGGCCTTGCTACAGGCCCAATGCGTGAAGCTCATTCTCCAGCCCATTGTGGAAAACGCGTTTCTCCATGGCATTTTGGAGCGGCCGGACCGCACCGGGGCCATCCGCATTACCGGGGAACGGGTGGGGGACGACATTTTGCTGAAGGTGATTGACGACGGGGTGGGCATTTCCTCGGACAAGCTTCTGGAGATCAACTCCGGCGTGGCCGCCGACCAAAGCGGCTACGGCATCTGGAACGTGAACCAGCGCATCCGGCTGCACTACGGGGAGGGGTACGGCCTTTCCTATGAGAGCATCGAAGGCATGGGCACGGTGGTGAGCGTGCGGGTGCCTTGGGAGCCGTAGGCGGAGGGTGCTCCGCGCCGCCTCCCGGGGCCCGGGGCAATAGCCGCCTCCCCAGCGGATTACATCAAATACAGGAAGATGCAGAAGAAATGGAGCACGCTGCCCGCCAGCACGAACAGGTGGAAGATGCAGTGCATCCACTTTTTCTTGCTTCCCAGGCCATAGAGGATGGCCCCGACGGTATAGGCAACGCCCCCAAACAGCAGGCATAGAAAGCCCGGCAGGGGCAACGCCCGCAAAAGCAGGCCCGCAGCCAGCATGATGCACCAGCCGGAACACAGGTAGCAGATCATGGAAAAAAGCCGGAACTTCTTCAAGTCCACCGCGTTGAGGGAAATGCCCACGATGGCGCTGATCCACACCGCGCCGAAAATGAGCCAGCCCACCAAGGGATTCACCGGGCGGACGCCCAGCAGCGTGATGGGGGTGTAGGTTCCGGCGATCAGCAGGAAAATGGTGCAATGGTCCAGCACCTGCATCACCTTTTTGCCAGTGCCCAGGCGCTTGAGCCCGTGGTACACGCTGGACATGGTGTACAAAAGCAGCATGGTGAGGCCGAACACAGCCCCCGTCACCACACCCGCCGCATTCCCGTGGACAGCCGCCCGCCAGCAGCAGGCCGCCGTGGCCAACAGCGCGAAGCCGCCCCCCACAATATGGGATACCATGTTGAAAATTTCCTCGCCCCTGGAGTAGGGGGGCAGTTGACGATCCCTCAGCCTGGTCCGCCTCATGGCATATCCGTCCTTCCGGTGAGCTCTTTGCCGTCCAAGGTACCATTGTAAGCTTTCAGGCCCTCCTGTCAACTGTACGGGGCTTTCACAATAAACCATACGGGCGGGATTCACGGTCCCGCCAGCGCCAAAATACTCCCTTTTTCTCCAACCGTTAACGTTAACGGTTGATTTTTTCGTGGAATATGCTATAGTGAAGCATAACAGGAGGAGTGTATTATGAAGCTAAACCGTCATGCGTTGGAAAACCGTTCCCAGTGGGCCCGGGCGGACATCGCTTTGCCCCCCTTTGATCTGAGCGCCCTGGCCGCCGAAACCACCAAGGCCCCCGCCTGGGTTCACTTTGGCGCGGGCAACATCTTCCG
>JARKQO010000387.1 GCA_029974855.1 Eubacteriales bacterium | reverse complement strand
TTTGCAACTTAATCTAGGACTAGAATGACGGGGCATAGCCGGAAGAGCCGTGCCCCCATTGCCAGACCGCTGACAGACGAAGCGGAGGCGGAACCCTGAAGGGTATCGTCGGCAAGGCCGCCGTGCGCCCGTCGCTCAACTGAAAAATGCCCTTGCTTTTTTCGCCTGCCGTGGTATGATGCTCATAGTCTCGATTTTTAACCGAATTGGATGTAATTTCAGCAGGAAAGCGCAGGTGGCTCTTTGGTGAAAGAGCGTGTCAGGGTGTCGGGAGCCAGATATCAGCAGGTGGCCGCCGACATCGCCGCAAAAATTGCCGACGGAGACTATGAGGTCGGCAGCAAAATATACGCCCGTTCCAGTCTGGCCAGTCAATACGCCGTTTCTCCGGAGACCGCCCGCCGAGCCATTGCCATTCTGGCGGACCTGGGGATCGTAGAGGCCGCCCGGGGCAGCGGAGTTATCATCAAATCCGAGGAAAACGCAAAAAAGTTTATCGTTCAGTTCCAGTCGGCCCAGACCGTGGCCGGCTATCAGCGGGAAGTTTCCCAGCTGCTGGAGCAGTTTTCCAGGGACGGGGACGCCCTGCGGGAATCGGTTTCCAGGCTGGTGGACTACACCAGCTTTTATAAGCACACCAACCCCTTTGTGCCCTATGAGATGGCCGTGCCCCAGGACTCGCCCTGCCTGGGGCAGAGCCTGCAGAAGCTGAACTTCTGGCAGAACACCGGAGCCACCGTGGTGGCCGTCCGCCACGGGGATGAGCTGGTACTCTCCCCGGGGCCCTATGCGGACCTGTACGAGGGGGACGTGCTGTATTTTATCGGCGGAGAGGCTTGCGTCGCCCGGGTGGCCAGCCTTTTAAGGGATCAGGCTCACCTGCTTGCCCCGCAGGTGCCGGAAGACCGGCCGTAACCGCCGCCCCATAGTCAGGCCATAAAAACACCGCGGCCGCCCCAACGGGGCGGCCGCGGTGTTTTTATGCTTTGCTAGGTCTGAGGAAACCAGGCCTGACGCAAAAGGGCCGCGGCGGGGGCGATGTCCTCCATGCGCAGGGTGGCAAAGCCCAGCAAAAGGGTTGCCTCGCTGGGCTCGTCGGGGCAAGCACAATAGTAACGGGACAGGCCGTACACCTTCACCTGCCTGGCCTGGGCGGCCTCGATGAGAGCCTCCTCGCTCATGCCGTTGCCCACCCGCAGGGTGAGGTGCAGCCCCGCCGACGCGCCGTGTACCCGGGCGCCGGGCAGCGCCTCCCGCAGGGCGGCCACAAGGGCCTCCCGTTTGAGGCGGTAGAGATTGCGCACCCGGTTGAGGTGGCGCTCCAGATGCCCCCCCTCCATGAACAGATGCAGAGTTTTCTGCACCAGCGTGGGTACGGGGCACAGATAGAAATTCAGCCGCTCCCGGTAACGGCGCACCAAAGGCTCCGGCAGAACCATATAGCTCAGGCGCAGGGCAGGGGAGAGAGATTTGGAGAAGGCGCCGATGTAAATCACCCGATCACGCTGATCCAGTCCCTGAAGGGAGGGGATGGGCTTGCCCAGATAGCGGAACTCACTGTCGTAATCATCCTCCAAAATGTACCGGTCGGTTCCCTCATAGGCCCAGTTGAGCAGCTGAATCCGCCGGGCCACCGGCATAATGCACCCGGTAGGAAACTGGTGAGAGGGGGTGACACAGGCCACCGAGGCCCCGCTTTGCTCCAGGGCGTCGGGGCGCATGCCGTGCTCGTCCAGTGGCACCGCCCTGGCGCAGGCCCGGCTGGCGCTAAAAATCATGGGCAGCTTTTCATACCCCGGATTTTCTATGCCGAATACCGCCGTCTCGTCCAGCAGCTGAATCAGCAGCTGAAGCAGAAACTCCGTG
>JARKQO010000372.1 GCA_029974855.1 Eubacteriales bacterium | reverse complement strand
GATGATTTGTGAGATAGGGGGCTTGTGTATCTTCCCCCGCTTGTAAACCGCCCCCTCCCCAGGTATAATAAGCGGGACGGAGGTGGTTGCCCTGGAGCAGCGGCATCGGCCCATCGGCGTGTTTGACAGCGGCCTGGGGGGCATCAGCGTTTTGGCGGAGGCCATGGGCCTGCTGCCCGCCGAGGATTTTCTATACTATGGAGATACGGGGAACGCCCCCTACGGGGACCGGGAGCCCCGGGAGGTGCTGGCCCTGTCCCGGGCGGTGGTGGACCGGCTGACGGAGCGGGGCTGCAAGGCCATTTTGATCGCCTGCAACACCGCCACCAGCGCGGCGGCGGCGGCCCTGCGCCAGGAGAAGCCCTTTCCCATCATCGGCATGGAGCCGGCCTTAAAGCCCGCGGCCTTGATGCCCGGCCAGGGGGCCGTGTTGGTGCTGGCTACCCGGATGACCCTTGGGCTGCCCAAGTTTTCCGGCCTGATGGAGCATTACGGCCAGGACGCGGCGCCCATCCCCTGCCCGGGGCTGGTGGAGCTGGTGGAGCAGGGGGAGCGGGAGGGGCCCCGGGTGGAGGCGCTGCTGCGGCGCTTTCTGGGCCCGTATTTGGAACAGCCCGTGAAGGCCATCGTGCTGGGCTGCACCCATTACGTGTTTTTGCGGGAGGCCATCCGGCGGGTGGCCGGGGAGGGCGTCCCCTTGGTGGACGGCAACCGGGGCACGGCGGTGCAGCTGGCCCGCAGGCTCCGGGAGGAGGGCCTTCAGCGCCCGGAGGTGGGCCGCCGGGGCCAGGTGGGCTTTCTCACCTCCGCCCCGGAACCGGAGGAAGCCCTGGGGCGGATGGAGGCCATGCTGGCCTGGGCCCGGGCCCGGGACTAGGCCCTGCGGCCCCCGCCCATCAGGGCCAGCACCATAGCGCTGAGGGCGCACCAGCAGGCGGAATAGGCCAGGCAGATTTGCCCGTGGAGGTTCAGGGGCATCCGGCGGTAATCCCAAATCCGGTGGCTGCGGTTGAACACCCAGCCCACGGCATATTCCAGCGCGGTGATCATCAGCCCGCCCCAGAGGGCCCGCTGCCACAGGGGGCGGCGTTTTTGCGCAAGGCCCGTGCGCCGCAGCAAGGCCAGGGCCGCCCCGCCGGTAAGGGCCATGGTCCAGTGGGTGCGGCCCCGGTAGAGGATTTCCAGCAGCGGGTACCCGACCCCGCCCAGCAGCATGTCCCGGGTGAATTGGTGAAGCATTTGTCCGCCTCCTTTGGGCTTTTCTTTGCGAGGATAGCTTTGCGCGGCGGGGGAAAAGCTATGCGGCGGGCGGGGGAAAAGGCCTTTTGGGATTGCGGTGAAAAAACCTTCTGGAAAAAAGATTGATGTTACACTTCGCAAATTCCCGGGTATCCTCACCTCAGATAGTTAGCAAACGCTAACCATCCCATGAAACAGGAGGGATTCCCATGACGTATACACAGTTTTCCTTGCCTTACGGCTTTGACGCTTTGGAGCCCCACATCGACGCGTTGACCATGGAGACCCACTACACCAAGCACCACGCCGCCTACACCAAAAACCTGAACGACGCGGTGGCAAAGGCCGAGATCCA
>JARKQO010000355.1 GCA_029974855.1 Eubacteriales bacterium | reverse complement strand
ATTTTCTTTACCTCGGGCGGCACCGAGGCGGACAACTGGGCCCTGAGAGGCGTGTTTGAGGCCAAAAAGAACAAGGGAAAGCACATCATTACCTCCTCCATTGAGCACCATGCCATCACCCATACCCTGGAGTATCTGGAGAAGCAGGGCGCGGAGGTTACCTACCTGCCGGTGGACAGCATGGGCCTTGTCCATGCGGAGGATCTGAAGGCGGCTCTCCGGCCGGACACCATTTTGGTTTCCATCATGGCTGCCAACAACGAGGTCGGCACCGTGGAGCCCATCAAGGAGCTGGCCGCCCTTGCCCATGAGGCGGGGGTCCTGTTCCACACCGACGCGGTGCAGGCGGCGGGACATATCCCCGTGGACGTGAAGGACTGGAACGTGGATCTGCTCTCCCTGTCCGCCCACAAGTTCCACGGACCCCGGGGCGTGGGTGCGATATATATCAAAAAGGCAACCCCCATTCTGCCTTTGATTTACGGCGGCGGACAGGAAAAGGGCCGCCGCTCGGGCACTGAAAACGTAGCCGGAGCCTGGGGCCTTGCCGCCGCCCTGAGCGAGGCGGTGGACAGCCTGGAGGCCGAAGCCGCCCGCCTGTCCGCCCTGCGGGACAAGCTGATCGACTCTCTGCTGAAGGTGCCCGCCAGCCGCCTGACCGGCCATCCCACCCAGCGGCTGCCCGGCCTTGCCTCCTTCGTCTTTGAGTGCGTGGAGGGAGAGGGCATTCTGCTGAAGATGGATGCCGCCGGCATCTGCATCTCCACCGGCTCTGCCTGCTCCTCCACCTCACTGGAGCCCTCTCACGTTCTGCTTGGTATCGGCCTGCCCCATGAGATCGCCCACGGGTCCGTGCGGCTGTCCCTGGGGGCGGATACCACCGAGGAGGATGTTGACTATATCATCGAGACCCTGCCCCGCGTGCTGGATGAGCTGCGGGCCATGTCCCCCCTGTGGAACAACTGACATAACTGACGGAAAGGAAGACCAATATGTACTCCGATAAAGTAATGGACCATTTCTCCAACCCCCGCAACGTGGGCGAGGTTGAAAACGCCAACGCAGTGGGCCAGGTTGGCAACCC
>JARKQO010000330.1 GCA_029974855.1 Eubacteriales bacterium | reverse complement strand
GCCAGCCTTACCGCGCCATGGTTGTCCAGGCGCAGCAAACCTATCTTATCATATCCAAGATCGAATTGCACTACGAAAAGGCGAAAAAATGATATTTTTTTGACGAAGTGTCGGCGTGAAAAAAATATGCCGATCACCGGGGTTGAGGCCGTATTTCATAATCCTGGGTTGGGTTTCCGGCCTGCGGCTCCCTCCCCGTGCCGTGCCGTGCCGGCGGTGGAGCGCCCCACGGGGGATGAGGGCATCCCCCTGGCGGCCTTGGGGCAGGGCCTTGCGGCGTCCTGTCCGGCCCTTTCGCCAAAACGGCACAGCCGGATGGCTGTGCCGTTTTGAGTAAAGGACGAAGGAAACATTTACAGGCGGGCAACTCCGCTTTTGCGGGCAGCCTCGGCCACCGCGGCGGCAACGGTGGGGCCCACCCGGGGATCAAAGGCCTTGGGGATGATAGTATCGGCGCTTAGCTCCTCATGGCCGATCAGTCCGGCAAGGGCGTAGGCGGCGGCAACCTTCATGTCGTCATTGATATCGCTGGCGCGCACGTCAAAGGTGCCGCGGAAGATGCCGGGGAAGGCCAGCACGTTGTTGATCTGGTTGGGGAAATCGCTGCGGCCGGTGGCGATCACAGCGGCTCCCCCAGCCCGGGCGTCGTCGGGGAAGATTTCCGGAATGGGGTTGGCGCAGGCGAATACGATGGCGTCCTTGGCCATGCTCTTCACCATGTCCGCCGTGACGGTATTGGGGGCGGAAACGCCCAAAAACACATCCGCGCCGGCCAAAGCGTCGGCCAGCGAACCCTTCCTCTTTTCAAGGTTGGTGATGAGCGCCATCTCCTCCTTCGCCTCGTTCATGCCCTCTGTACGGCCTTCCCAGATGATGCCCACCCGGTCACACAGCGTCACATGCTTGAAGCCGTCGGCCAGGAGCAGCTTTGTGACCGCGATGGAGGCGGCGCCGGCGCCATTGATCACCACCCGGACATCCTCTTTCTTCTTGCCAACAACCTTCAGGGCGTTGATCATGCCCGCCAGCGTGACGACGGCGGTGCCGTGCTGGTCGTCGTGGAAGATGGGAATGTCGCATTTTTCCTTGAGCTTTCTTTCGATCTCAAAACAACGGGGGGCGGAGATATCCTCCAGGTTGACGCCGCCAAAGGAACCGGAGATCAGATAAACGGTGTTGACGATCTCGTCAACGTCCTTGGATTTCACGCACAGGGGGAAGGCGTCCACACCGCCAAAGGCCTTGAACAGCACGCATTTACCCTCCATCACGGGCATGCTGGCCTCCGGGCCGATGTCGCCCAGGCCCAGCACCGCCGTGCCGTCGGATACCACCAGGCACAGGTTGTGACGACCGGTGTATTCGTAGCTCAGATTCACGTCCTTTTGAATCTCCAGGCAGGGCTGCGCCACACCGGGGGTATAGGCCAAAGACAGGTCGTCCTTTGTTTTGACGGGTACCTTGGTAATGACCTCCAGCTTTCCCTTCCACTGGCCGTGCAAGCGCAGGGATTCCTTTGCATAATCCATCTTGCCCCATCCTTTCGTTGCTGTATCAAACGCAGGGTGAATACCCGACTTAGTAGTTTTCCTTGAACACTTCCCCGTCCTTGTGAGGGAGATACGCGCCGAAATACTTGCTGAAGTCCATGTTGAGAAAGTTGCACATATCCAGTATTTCCACCATGGTATTCTCGTTGACCGGGATGCCGTTTTCCATGCGCTCCGCCAGGGCATGGACTTCTTTTTCACCGTGGGTATAGATGCGCGGCTGCCCTTGGGCCCGGGGGGAATCCCGCAGCTCCTGGAGGTAGGTGGACAGGTGCGCCTTGATGGCCTCGGGATCGCCGAACAGCCCGGGGTCTATGGCCATAAAGCCGTGGCAGATGCCGCCCTTTGCGCCCTGCATGGTGTGGTTGGACGTCATGCCCTGGGAGAGGATGGCGGAGAATATCTCGCACAGCATCCCAAAGCCGTATCCCTTATGGCTGCCCAGCAGCTCGGTGCTTCCGCCGGTGGGCATGATGCCGCCGCCGTTTTTTGCCACGATGTTCTTGAGCACATCCGGCGCGTCGGTGCTGGGATGGCCCTCGCTGTCCAGCGCCCAGCCTTCGGGCAGGGGTTTTCCCATTTTGTTGTACATTTCCAGTTTGCCTCTCGTCACTACGGTGGTGGAGGCATCGAAGAAAAAATCATAGGGCTCTGCGGGCATGGCGCAGGCGATGGGGTTGGAACCCAGCATGGCGAGCCGCCCAAAGGTGGGCACCATGATGGCTTCCGAATTGGTGCAGGAAAACCCGATGAGCTCCGCGTCGCACGCCCGCTTGGCATAATACCCGGCGATGCCGTAATGGTTGGAGTTGCGGGCGGAAACAATGCCCACGCCGCTTGTCTTGGCTTTCTCTATGGCAAGATCCATGCAGAACTGGCCGATCAGCTGTCCCATGCCGTCGTGTCCGTCCACCACGGCGGAAACAGGAGTTTCAAACGTCACTTCGGGCTTGGCGGGTACGTCGATCATACCTTTTTCAATGCCCTTGTGGTAGCGCACCATGCGTTGCATTCCGTGGCTCTCGATACCGTACAGATCGGACATAAGCAGCACGTCGGTGATGATGCCGCTCTCCTCCTCTGTAAAGCCAAATTCACAGAACGCGTCCTGGCAGAGTGTGTTAAGCGTCGCATACGGCCATGTTACATTCCCCATGTTCTCACCTCATCTACTAATCACTGATGTCAAGGGGGCATTCCGACTACTTTGCCGGGGTTGAGAATCAGGTTGGGGTCAAAGGCGCGCTTGATTTTGCCGATCAGAGACATGTACAGCTGGCCTTCGGATTCCCGCAGGAAATCGATCTTGGCGTGGCCCACGCCATGCTCGCCGGACACCTTGCCCTCCAACTCCTCCGCCTTTTGATAGAGCTCCTCCATCACGGCCTGGAGCTTTTGGTTCCACTCCTCTTGGGGCAGATCGTCCTGGCACACATACACATGGATATTTCCGTCTCCGGCGTGGCCGAAATAACGGATCCGGATCCCATGCTTTTCCTCCAGCAGGTTGGTGTGCCGCACAAATTCGGCGATGCGCTTGCGGGGTACCACCACGTCGCATTCGTCCATCTGGGTGGTGGAGTTCTTGATGGCCTCCAGGAACGCGCCCCTGGCGTCCCACAGGCTGGAAAGCCGCTCCGCCGTGTCGGCGTAAAAGGCGTCCTTGGCGCCCACACGGAGGCAAAGCTCCGCGGCCCGGTCGCACAGCGCCTCCACCTCGGCGCGGGTGTCCCCGTCAAAGGACAGAAGCAGATAGGCGTCCGAATCCTTATGGGGGAACTCCTTGCCCAGATATTTTTCCGCCTCCCAGATCACCTCCCGCTGCATAAATTCCACGGCCACAGGCTTTAAGTTCGACTTGAGGATCAGCGGCACGGCGCCGATGCATATCTCCAGGCTGTCAAAGGGCACCAGAAGGCTGATGGATTTGGCCGGTTTGGGGATCAGCCGCAGGATGAGCTTCGTGACGACGCCCAAGGTGCCCTCAGAGCCCACAAAGAGATGCAGCAGGCTGTAGCCGGAGCTGTTCTTGGCGATTTTTCCGCCGGTGGACAACACCTGCCCGTCGGGCATCACCATCTCAAGGCCCATCACATAGTCCCGGGTTACGCCGTATTTGACGGCCTTCATGCCGCCCGCGTTGGTCATCACGTTGCCCCCCAGCGTGGCGCTCTTTTCCCCTGGCTCCGGGGGGTAAAACAGGCCCAGGGTCAGCACATGGGCGGAAAAGTCCATCAGCAGCACCCCGGGCTCCACCGTGGCCGTCAGGCTGTCCTCATCCACCTCCAAGATGCGGTTCATCTTCTCGGTGGAGAGCAAAACGCCCCCCTCCGTCGCCACGCAGCCGCCGCACAGCCCCGTTCCCGCGCCCCGGGGCGTGACGGGAATGCGTTTTTCGTTGCAGTATTGAAGAATGCGGCTGATTTCCTCCGCAGACAGGGCGTAAATCAGCGCGTCGGGCATAAAGCACCCATAAATGGGCATCTCATCGTGCCCATAGTCGCCGTTGATGTCCGCGCCGGTCAAAACCCGGTCCGGTGAACAGACGGAGCGAAAAAACGCAAGGTCCTCTTTTTCTGCCCGTGCATACTTCATGCGGTCACCTTCTTTTCCAGTTTTTCGGTGAGCAGGGGGATAATCTCATAGAGATCGCCCACGATCCCGTAATGGGCGGTTTTGAAGATCGGCGCGTCGGGATCGCTGTTGATGGCGATGATGCATTCCGCGGTTCTCATGCAGGCGGTGAACTGGACCGCCCCCGAAATGCCGCAGGTGATGATGAGCTTGGGCTTCACCGTCCGGCCCGACAGGCCGATCTGCTGGGTATAGGGCAGCCAGCCGCACTCCACCAGCGGACGGCTGCAGGCCACCTGCGCCCCCAGCGCCTGGGCAAACCGCTCCAGCATGGCCAAATCCTTGGGGTTCTTCACCCCCCGGCCCGCCGCGATCAGCACGTCCGCCTCAGAGATGCCCGCCTGGGCGCTTTTGCTGACCGAATCCAGCACCTTCAGCCGCGAGGCGGCGGCCTTGTCCACACAGCGCAGCTCGATGCTGCCGCTTCTTTCCGCCACGGGCCTGGCCGGATCCATCACCTTGTACCGGACCGTGGCAAACTGGGGACGGGTGCGGGGCGTGACGATCTTCGCCATGATATTGCCGCCAAAGGCCGGCCGGATCTGCACCAGGTCTGTGTTTTCCCGGATGTCCAGCACGGTGCAGTCGGCGGTGAGGCCGGTTTGGAAACGGGTGGCCACCCTGGGGGCCAAAGAACGCCCGGCGGCGGTTGCGCCCACCAGCACCACCGAGGGCTTCAGCAGCC
>JARKQO010000320.1 GCA_029974855.1 Eubacteriales bacterium | reverse complement strand
CTGGCCCCGATGTCCTCGATCACGTTCACCGACGCGGGAAAGGAGAAGTCGGATACCAGCACCTCATCCCCCGGGCCCACCTCGGCCAGCTTCAGGGCCATGGCCAAAGCGGTGGTGGCGGAGGTGGTGGGAAAGGCGAACTTCGCCCCGGTATACTCCCGGATCACCTGCCCCAGAGCCGCCACATACTTCCCCTTGGTCAGAATACCGGAATCCAGAATTTCCTTGAAGTCCTCCGCCATTTCCTCGAAGGTTACATAGGGCTTCACAAGTCTGATCATGGCCGCATCACTTCCTGATACCAGTCTAGGGTTTCCTTCAGCCCCTCCGGGAGCGGAACCGGCTGAAAATCGATCAAAGACCGCATGTAGGCGTTGGAAGCATGGTGGTACTGCACATCCGCCTTGCGGGCCGGGAGGCGCTCATACTCCCCCTGGTACCCCATCAGCTGGCACAGGGTGGCCAGCAGCTCCGTCACCGACAGGCTCATATCCGCGGACACATTCACCGTTTCGCCCTTCTCCAGCAGGGGATACAGGGCCAAGGTGGCCTTCACCGTATCCTTCACGTAGATGTAATCCCTTTTCTGCTCCCCCGTTCCGCAAAGGACGGGCTTTTCTCCCCCCAGAATCCGCCGGGCTGTGGCGGGAATGATCCCCGCCAGATCCCCCTCCCAGTTCTGCCTGGGTCCGTAATTGTTGAAGGGCCGGATGATAAAGGCGTCCAGGTCGAACATGGCCACATAGGTTTGCAGCAGCAAATCCGCAGCGGCCTTGCCAGCGGCGTAGGTGGTGGTGGGATTCATGGGGTGCTTTTCATCCATGGGATCATACACTGCGGACCCATAGATTTCCGAGGAGGAATAGTGGCACAGGCTCTCAAACTCATGATCCCGCTGCAGCTCCAGCAAATTGGACAATACGGCCACATTGGTCATAAAGGCGTTCTGGGGATTAAAAAAGGAGTAGTTCAGGGCCTTGGTGGCAAGGTTGAACACCACGTCGATTTTGTGCCGCCGGACAATGGCCTGGACGGAGGTTTTGATTTCCGCGTCGTCCTTATACAGCGCCACGCCCTTTTGCATCGCCTGGGCCAGGTTGCTCTCCCGGCCTAAAAACATGTTGTCCATCACATACACGGCGTTGGCCCCGGTGGCGGTGAGGGCGTCCACCAGATGGCTGCCGATAAACCCGGCTCCGCCCACCACCAGAATGTTCCGGTTTTTCAAATCTCGTCTCAAGGGATGTTTGCCTCCTATGCCGCCGTGGCGGCGGTTTTTGATGCGCTCAGGGGCGGCTATGATATTCGTAGGTAACGGCGTCCCCCTCTATGACCACCTTGCCAATCACCCGGGCCGGAGACCCGGCGCACAGGGAATAGGGCGGTATGGACTGGGTCACGGTGGCGTTGGCGGCCACCACGCAGTGATGGCCGATGGTCACGTTCTTCAAAATCACGGCCTGGGCGCCCACAAAGGTACATTCCCCAATCTCCACAGGCCCATGCTCGTGAGGGAGTTTTCCCCCGGTCAGGGCCCAGCGGATGGTATCGTGGGTGAAAATCTGCACGCCGTTGGCCAGCACGCAGTGATCCCCAATAGACAGTCCCCCGCTGCCGTCAATGGTGCAGAACGCCCCGATCCATACATGCTCCCCAAGCTTCACAGGGCCGATGATGGTGGAGGAGTTGAACACGGTGAGGTGGGAGGTATTGTATTCCTTGGCGTACTGGTTCCAATCGGAAAGGTTCTCAAAAAAGGGATTAATCCGCTGCCATTTGCTGAGGGTATACCGGTCCAGCTTGGCCCGCAAAGAGGCCAAGCGGTTGAACAGCCTTCGTTCTTTTCGGCTCAGGTTCGCCTCTTCAATCCGCATGGGGCATTCCTCCTGGCGTCCATGGCCCTGGGGGAAAGGGGCCTATGGGTTCTCATGGACCGTTTCCTGGGTGTCGATGATGAACGCCTTCCGCTTCCGGCTGGCGTCCAAATCCCGGAGCAGGTATTCCCCGATGACCCCCAAGGAGATGTTGGTGAGGCCGAAGCCCAGCAGCAGCACGATGATCAAAGTGGCGTACCCCATCACCACGGGCTGGTTGAAAAACAAAAAGGTGATCAGCAGGAACAGGGCGTAGAGAAAGGCCAGCGTCGCGAAGACCTTGCCGATGGTGATGATCACCCGCAGCGGCACCTCGGAAAAGGAGTAGAAGGAGTCATAAAACAGCTTCTTTTTCCGTTTGAAGGACCATTTGCTCTTTCCGTGCTTCCGGCTGACCACAGTGGAAGCCACTTCCTTTTTCCGGAAGCCCAGGCTGAAAATCTGGAGCATGATGGAGCTGTTCATTTCGATATTCTCGTTCAGCTCCTGGGTCACCTTCCGCACGAACATAAAGCTGTCCGCCCCGTTGGCGGGATAGAAGGGCGTGACGAACCTGCGCATCAGCTTCCCGTAGGTCCGGCTTACCAAACCGGCCAGGAAACCGCTTTGGTTTTCGCTCTTGGCCGCGTAGGCGATGTCGTATCCCTCCCGGATGGCGGCATACAGGTCCAGCAAGGTGTCAAAGGTGATTTGCATGTCCGCGGGCAGCATGGTCACCACCTGGCCCTGGCTCACCAAAATACCGGCCCGGAAGGCCTCGTGGGAGCCGAAGTTGCGGGACAGGCAAACCAGCCGCGCCGAATAGCCCTGGTGGGCCGCGCCGCGGATCAGCTCCACGGAGCGGTCCGTGGAGCCATCGTCCACGAAGATGACCTCCGTGCGGATGGGCCCCAGCCTGGGCATTTGCTCCTGAAGAGTCTGAAACAGCGCGGGCAGGGAATCCTCTTCATTCAGGAAGGGGATGATGATGCTCAGGTCATACATGGGCTTCCCTCCCGCCCAGCTGCGCGTCCGCCTGTTCCAGGATGCTGATGACCCTCTCCGCCTGGGGATAGCCGGAGTCGCTTTCCCGCCCATGCTCCACGCAGCCCGCAAAATGCTCCAGGCTGTTGCGCAGGGAATCCCCTACGGGGATATAGGGGGCAAACATATCCCCCAGCCGGATTTTGGCTTCATACCGCCCGTATTCCGTGAATTCCTCGGGCCGCATCACGCCCTTATCGTATACCATCAGCTTCTCATCGATCTTCAGATCGTCAAACACCACCATTTTCTTGGTGCCCCCGACGATCATCAGGCGCTCCTTCAGCGGGGAGATCCAGCTGGATTTGAGAAAGGCCACAAGGTCGCTGTATTTCAGGGACAGGTAGGTGAGCTCCTCCCTCATGCCATAGTGCCGCATCCCCACCGCCTTCACTTCCACCGGGGTTTTCCCGCCGCAGAAGAAATCCAGCACGGCCAGGTCATGCACCGCCAGGTCCCACATGGCGTTGATGTCGTTCTTGATGTGGGGCCCCAGGTTCCCCCGGGAAGAATCGAAGTACAGCAGCTCCCCCAGCTCGCCGGAATCGATCATCCCCTTGATATAGCGGATGATGGGATGGTAGATAAGAATATGGTCCGTGTGGAGCACCACGCCGTTTTGCCGGCTCAGCTGCCCCAGGAAAGCCGCCTGCCGGGAGGTGACGGCCAGGGGCTTTTCAATGAACAGGTGCTTCTTTGCGTTCAGCGCGTCGCAGGCGATGGGATAGCTCACATCGTAGCGCAAGGCCAGGGCCACCGCGTCCACGGAGGGGTCCTGCAGCAGCTGGCGGTAATCCCGGTGGTACTGCACGTTGCTTCCGTAAAGGGATTTGGCCTTGTCCAGCATTGCTTCGGAAACATCGCAGATGGCGTACAGGGTCGTCTTGTCACTGGCATGCAGATTCCGCGCGATATTGGGTCCCCAGTATCCAAAGCCGATCAGTGCAACATTCATAAGGCTCTCCGTTTCTCATATTTGCTTATCCTCAAGGTGGAAACGCCTGAAGCCCCCTAGTCCTTGGGGCTTTGGTCCAGCACGAATCCGCACTGGGGGCATTCCCGATTCACCAGGGGATGTCCGCAGGGGCACACCCAGCCGATCTGCCTGGCGGGATTGCCCACCACCAAGGCGTAGGGCTCCACATCCTTTGTGACCACGCTGCCGGCCCCCACCATGGCGTATGCGCCGATACGGCGCCCGCAGACGATGGTGCTGTTGGCCCCCAAGGAAGCGCCCTTTTCCACCAGCGTCGGGGTAATGGCCCAATGGGCGTTCATGGCCCGGGGATAGAAATCGTTGGTGAAGGTCACGTTGGGGCCGATGAACACCTCATCCTCCACCGTTACCCCCTTGTATACGGACACGCCGTTTTGGATCTTCACGTAGCTGCCAATGGAAACCCCCTCGTCCAGGTAGGTGTCCTTGGAGATGATGCAATGCTCTCCTACGGTCACGTTCTCTCTGATTTGCGCGTTGATCCAGATTTTTGTGCCCTGCCCGATGCGGGCCTCCTGGGAAACGTGGGCGCTGGGGTGGATGAATACGTCTGCCATGCGTTACTCCTTGAAAAAGCCGTGAACGGCGGCGATGATGTATTCCTGCTCCTCTCCGGTCAATTCCGGATAAATGGGCAGGCAAAGGGACCGCTGGCACACAGCTTCCGCCACCGGCAAGCTGGGCTGCCGCTGCCGGTAGGCATGGGCAAACTGCTGATGCAGCGCCACGGGGTAGAAGGCCCCAACCCCGATGCCCTGCTCGTTGAGATGGCGGGTCAGGGCGTCCCGCTGGTCACAGAGGACCGCAAACTGATGATACACAGGCTCCGCCTCCGCCTCATACTGGCAGCAGAACCGGAGGGGCGTATCCCCCAAGGCCTCCAGGTAGCGAAGGGCAATGGCCTTGCGCCGGGCGTTCCACTGGTCCAGATGGGGGAGCTTGTGGGTCAGGATCAGGGCCTGTATGGCGTCCAGCCGGGAGTTTTCCCCGATGAGGAAGTTATAGTATTTGTAGGGGTCGTACAGCAGATCGCCGGAGGCCTGCTGGGGGAGGTATTGGTCCACCTTCTCCTGGTGCAGCAGAAAAAAGGCCTCCGCGCCGCTCTTGCCCGCCCCGTGGGATTTCAGGGCGCGGCAGATGGTGGCGATTTCGTCGGAGTTGGTGGTGATCATGCCGCCGTCCCCGAAGGCCCCCAGGTTTTTGGTGGGGTAGAAGGAGAAGCAGGCCGCATCCCCAAGGCCGCCGATTTTCGTGCCCCGGTAGGCGCTTCCCACAGCCTGGCACGCGTCCTCGATCACGGCCAGGCCGTGCTTTTGGGCGATGGCGTTGATGGGGCCCATGGCACAGGGAGCGCCAAAGATATGCACCGGCAAAATGGCCTTGGTTTTGGGGGTGATGCTGGGCTCAATGGCCTCCGGGTCCATGTTCAAATCGGACAGGCGGATGTCCACAAAAACCGGAACGGCCCCCACGGCCGCAATGGCCTCGGAGGTGGCGAAGAAGGAGAAGGGGGTGGTGATCACCTCGTCCCCAGGCCTGACGCCCGCTCCCCGCAGGGCCAATTTCAGCGCGTCGGTGCCATTGCCGCAGGTAATGGCGTGCTTCACCCCCAGATATTCGGCGATCTGCTTCTCAAAGGCTTGCACGTAGGGGCCTCCAACGTACGCGCAGCTGGGCAGAAGCTGCTCCACAGAGGGGAGAAGGGTATCCCGCAGGGCCTGGTACTGTTTGGAAAGATCGAAAAAGGGGATTTTCATAGGTGTCGCCTGCCTTTCTACATCCATATTAATCATAAACGCCGTGGATGGAGGTGAGCCCATAGTAGTCCGCGATGAAGGTATTTTCCCACCACTCACGGTCCCAGGAGACGATGGGATATGAGTAATAATCCAAGCGATATGGCTGCTGGGATGGCAGATTCACCACCACCACCTGCCCGCTTTGCTGGCTCCATTCCTCCAGAACACCCCGCCAGTACCGCTCCGTCCGGCTGATTTCTCCGTCCAGCAGGTCGTCCGTCAGCTTTAGGGAAGGATAGGCTTGGAGCGGGTAGGACAGGAGGGAAAAGGCCGACAGCAGAACCAACGCCATGGCCAACGGCACGGATTTCCCGTGGGCCCGTTCCTTCAGGCTCGGTTTTCTGGATTTGCAATAGGCAACCAGGCAAAGGGTAAAAGACAGGAAGGAGAGCATCAGGATCAAATGCGCCACAAAAAACTGGCGGGACGACGCAATGAGGGCCGTTGCCTGGATGCCATATCCATAAAAAAAGGGGAACATCACCACGCCGGGGGCCAGCAGAAGCATCAGCGCCGTCAAGATGAGGCTTGCTTTTGGAATCGGTTTTTCAAAAACAAACCACCGGTCCGCCAAAAAGGCGCTTAGGGCGATGACCAGGCTGAAAGGGGACGTCAGCAGCC
>JARKQO010000236.1 GCA_029974855.1 Eubacteriales bacterium | reverse complement strand
CGGGAGCTGCCCAGGCTGAAGGTGTTTGGCCATATGGACCAGCTGGGCTTTATCGTGCGCCGCATCGAGCCGGACGGCTACCTGCGGGTGGACCGCTTGGGGGGCATTCCGGAGAAGGTGTTGCCGGGGCTGCGGCTGCTGATCCGCTCCGAGGACGGCCAGTGGCACAAAGGCGTGTTCGGGCCCAAGGCCCACCATGCCACCCCCCCGGAGGAAAAGTACAAGGTGGATTTGGTGACCTCCCTGTTCATCGACATCGGGGCCGCCAGCGCCGACGAGGTGCGGGCCCTGGGCATTGAGGTGGGCTGCCCGGCCATCTACCAGCCCTCCTTTGAAAACCTGCTGGGCACCCGGGTGTCGGGCACAGCCGTGGACGACCGGGGGGCCTGCGCCGCGCTGGTATCCATCGCCGGGCAGCTCCATGACAACCGGCCCGCCTGCGACACCTACTTGGTAGCCACCGTATGGGAGGAGTTCAACCTGCGGGGGGCCATGATGGCGGCCCGCACCGTGAAGCCGGACTTTGCCATCATGCTGGACGTGACCTTGGCCGGGGATACCCACGATCTGCGGGGCCACTACGAGGACAAGCTGGGCCAGGGGGCCTGCGTGCAGCTGTACAGCTTCCATGGCCGGGGCACCCTGAACGGCACCTTGCCCCACGAGCCCATGTTTCAGCTGTGCAAGCGCTGCGCCCAGGAGAACCACCTGCCCCTCCAGCGCTTCGCCTCCTTGGGCATCGTTACGGACGCGGCGGATTTGCAGCTGGAGCAGGAGGGCGTGGCCTGCCTGGAGATGGGCTTCCCCGCCCGGTACACCCATACCCCCATCGAGGTATGCGACGTGAAGGACCTGGAAACCCTTTCCACCTTGGTGGCCGCCATGGCCCGGGCCGTGGACGAAAACCTCCCGGTGAACCGGTACTAATCCCTATTTCGATAGCGAGGTGATGTCATGGGCAAGCCGTATTTCATGGGAATCGATATCGGAACCTTCGAGAGCAAGGGCGTGCTGACCGACGCCCAGGGCCGTATCATCGCCTACCGGGCCTGCCCCCACCAAATGGAGTCCCCCCAGCCGGGCTATGCGGAGCACGACGCCGAGGGAACCTGGTGGCATGACCTGTGCCAGCTCTCCAATGGCCTCATCGGGGACAGCAAGGTGGACCCCCAGGAGATCGCCTCCATGGGGGTCAGCGGCATCGGGCCCTGCTGCCTGCCTGTGGACGAGAACCTGCGGCCCCTGCGCAAGGCCATCCTCTACGGCATCGACGTGCGGGCCGCCAAGGAGATTGAAGCCCTCAACGAGGAGATCGGCGAGGAGAAGATTCTGGAACGCTACGGCACGCCCCTCACCACCCAGTCCGCCGGTGCCAAGGTACTGTGGATCAAGAACAACGAGCCAGAGGTGTACGCCAAAACCGCCAAGTTCGTTACCAGCAGCACCTACCTGGTGGCCAAACTCACCGGCTGCTTTCCCATCGACCGGTATACCGCCGCCACCTGGGTGCCGCTGTACAATGTGGAAACCGAGGATTGGGAAGAGGATTTGCGGGGCATCTGCCGCCGGGATCAGCTGGCGGATTGCCGCTGGACCGACGAGGTGGCGGGCGCCGTGCATGCCCAGGCCTCCCGGGAGACCGGCCTGGCCGTGGGCACTAAGGTCACCACCGGCACCGCCGACGCCTCCGCCGAGGCCCTGTCGGCGGGGGTGATGAGCCCCGGCGACATGATGCTGATGTACGGCTCCTCCATCTTCATCATCCACGTGGTGGAAAAGCTGGTCAAGGACAAGCGCCTGTGGGCGGGGCCCTATCTGTTCAAGGGCACCTACTCTCTGGCTGCGGGCATGAGCTGCTCCGGCACGCTGACCCGTTGGTTCCGGGACAACTTCGCCCTGGACATTGTGGAAAAGGCCCGGCTGGAGGGGGCCAACCCCTATGCCGCCCTCACCGCCCTGGCGGAGGGCATCCTCGCCGGAAGCGGCGGGCTGGTGGTGCTCCCCTACTTCAGCGGCGAGCGCACCCCCATCAACGACCCGGACGCCAAGGGCATGATCTACGGCCTGAACCTGCTTCATACCCGGGGACACATCTACAAAGCCATTTTGGAGGGAGTGGGCTACGGCATCCACCAGCATTTTGACATTTTCCAGGAGCTGGGCATCCAGACCCACAAGATCATGGCGGTGGGCGGCGGCGTGAAGAACCCGGTGTGGCTCCAGGCCGTGTCCGACATCTGCGGCAAGGTCCAGCAATATCCCGAAATTGAAACCGGCGCGGCCTATGGGGACGCCATGCTGGCGGCTTTGGCCGTGGGCCATTATGCGGATTTGGAGGCCTTGGGCCGCCTGGTGAGGGTGAAGTGCAGCGCCCTGCCTGACATGGCCAACCATGCCCTGTACGCCCCCTTGTCCCGGAAGTATGGGCAGCTGTACGCCTCCACACGGCACATCATGAACGAGAAGAAGGACGCGCCAGGGAAGCG
>JARKQO010000313.1 GCA_029974855.1 Eubacteriales bacterium | reverse complement strand
GGAGACGGGCCGTTACGCCGCCTTCAAAACGGTGCTGAAAAAGCGCCGGGAAAACGACCATAACGCCCTGATGTACGGCGCTGGGCACGGCGGCTTTGAGGCATTTTACATCCTTTTTGTGAGTATGGCCAGCAACATCGCACTCTCTTTGATGCTCAACGCCGGGCAGGGCGACCAGCTGGCGGCCGGCATAGCAGGCCCGGGCGGGCCTACGGCCATGCAGGGCCTATTCGCGGCTTTGGCCGCCACGCCCGCCTATCTGTTTTTGATGGCCGTTGTGGAGCGCTTCGGCGCTGTGGCGGTTCACCTGTCCTGCTCGGTGCTGGTGTGGATCGCGGCCAAGGACGGCAAGCGCTTCCTGTTTTACCCCCTGGCGGTGCTGGTACACGCCTTGGTAAACACCATGGCGGTGATCCTGGCCCGGCATGTGTCCAACCTGTGGATCGTGGAAGCCGCCATTTATGTGTACGCGGCGGGAGCCGTGGTCCTGGCCCGGTGGGCCTGGAGAAGGTATTTGACGGCAGAGGAGCGCTAAGGGCGTCTTGCAAGGGGCGTGCCTCCGGAGACAGGGGGCTGCCCCTGCCCCCCGCAGCCGAACGCGGACGGGGCTCTTTCAGTAGGCAAAACCGGCGCAGCTTCCGCTGCGCCGGTTGGTTTTCCATATTCCTTGAACCTGTCCTCTTACTTGGCGTTGGCGGCGGCCTTGGTCAGGGCGGCCATGAAGGCGTCCACGTGGATGGTGCAGCCAGCCAGCAGGTCGGCGTCCTCGCCGGAGTTGGCCTTGGTCACAGCGTCTTCCACGGTCTTGCCGATGCACCAGGCTTCCAGGGCGTCCATCTGCTCGTCCACTTCCTTGCCGATGGGGGAGGCCTTCTTCATGCCGTACTCCTCGCCCAACTCGCGCTTGGTCTTGAATTCGGTGCCCACTTCAGTGGCGATTTCGCCCTTGTCGTTGAAGGCGATCTTCTGCTGGATCACATCGAAGTGGACGGCCACGATCTTGCCTTCGGCGTCCAGGACCACGGCGCACACGGTGGTGTCAACCTGGGCATTGCCGGCGGCTTCGGCGGTGGCGGCCTTGGTATGGCTATCGACGAGGGAGAAGACGCCCAGGCCATAGGTGTCAGCCAGCGCCACAGCGCTCATGGACAGCAGGGCCACGACCAGAACCATAGAAAGAACCTTTTTCATACTGTTATACGCTCCTTAGAACATTTTTCCCGCCCTTGTTGGGGTTGTGAATATATTATCAGAATATGTTGCCAATAGCAAGAGCCCCGGACTCCCAAACGGACAGAAATTTTTGGATATTGGATTTTCCTCCCTGGGGCGGCCCTTACACGGAGGATGCCAGGTATGCCAGCAGCAGCGCCTTGGCCCCCTGTACGTCCCGCAGGTCCACCACCTCGCAGGCGCTGTGCACATACCGGCAGGGGATGCTCACCGTGCCCACGGGGATGCCGCCCCGGCTCTGCTGCATGGCCCTGGCGTCGGTGCCCCCAAAGGGCAGCACCTCCCGCTGGGTTTTGACCCCGGCCTTTTCGCCGGCGGCCAGCAGGGCCTTCACCACCTCCGGGTGGCTGATGCTGCCCTGGTCCATGATCTTGATGGCCACGCCCTCCCCCAGCTTTACCGCCGGGAGCTTGGTTTCCGGGGTGTCCCCATGGGCGGTGACGTCCAAGGCGATGCCCACGTCCGGCTCCACGCTGTAGGCGGCGGTTTGCGCCCCCCGGCAGCCCACCTCCTCCTGGGTGGAGAACACGGCAATCACGGTGTTTTCGCAGGGGCCCAGCTCCCGCATCACGGCCACCAGCAGGGCGCAGGCCACCCGGTCGTCCATGGCGGGGGCCGCCGCCCGGTGCTGTCCCAGGCGGAAGCAATCGTTGCTGTACACGGCGGTATCCCCCAAGGAGATCATGGAAAGGGCCTCGGCCTCATCCTGGGCCCCGATGTCGATAAACATGTGCTTCATCACGGGGTTTTCCCCCTCCCGCACGGGCTGCTGCACCAGCACCCCCTGAACCCCGTTCCCAAAGGACACGTGGCGGGTTTTGCTCACCGCCAGGTTGACGCCCCCCACGGGCATCACCCGCAAAAAGCCCTCCTTTTCCACAGCCACCACCACAAAGCCGATGTGGTCCATGTGGGCGGAGAGCATGACGCGCTTGCCCTGAGGGTTGGCGCCCTTCTTTTCGCAGATCAGATTGCCCAGGGCGTCCCGGCGGAAGCTGTCCACCTTGCCCGCCAGCAGCTTTTCCACCGCGTCCGCCACGGCGCTTTCATGGCCGCTGGCCCCGTATACATCCACCATTTCCTTGATCAGTTCAAACATGGCGATCACCTCTGTCCTTCCTTGCCCGCAAGATGGGAAAAGGGCCGGGTCCCTTCCAGGA
Source organism: Eubacteriales bacterium (assembly GCA_029974855.1). Next base: position 3,690 of record JARKQO010000313.1, on the reverse strand, counting down.
ACGCTTTGGCCAGTTCATATTGCGCCTGAACATCCCCCCGGGCGCAGACGGTGCTGGGGCTATGGATGTAGCGGCAGGGCACGCTGAGCACGCAGGTCTTGGCCCCCATGCCGCTGCGCTGGATGGCCCCGCTTTCGTTTCCGCCGCTGACGCTCCGCTTCACCTGATGGGGAATGCCCCTTTGCCGGGCCAAGGCCAGCATGCCTTGGAACATCTCCGGCTGGGCCACAGAGGCGTTGTCCATAAAGCTGATGGCCACCCCATCCCCCACCCGGCACACCTGCTGGGTTTCCGGGGTGTCCCCGGCGTCGTTGGCGGTGGTGCCCTCCAAAACAAGGCCCATGTCCGGCATCAGGCGGAAGGCCGCGCCGGTGGCGCCCCGGCAGCCCACCTCCTCCTGGCAGGTGAACACAAAGCTGGTCCTTCCCTGGCAGGGGGCGTCCAGCAGCCGCAGCAGGTTGTACACCCCCACCCGGTCGTCCAGGGCCTTGGCCAAAATCAGCCCTTCCCCGAAATCCTGGAAGGGGGTGTCAAAGGTCACCGGGGTGCCCACCGGGGCGGTTGCCAGGGCTTCCTCCTTGTCCTTGGCCCCGATGTCCACATACAGCTGGTCCACGGGCAGCACATTCTTGCGGTCCTCCGGGGTTTGCTGGTGGATGGCCATGGCCCCGATCACGCCCCGGACCGCTTTTTTCTCCGGCTTGTCCCCAGCTGCGGGCTGGTCATACCCCACCCGCACCCGCTTGCTCACCAGCACCCGGGGGTCAATGCCGCCGATGGAACGCACCTTCAGCAGGCCCTCCTCCGTGGCGGAGATCACCATCAGGCCCACCTCGTCCATGTGGGCCGCCAGCATCACATGGGGCGCGGAAGGGTCTTTGCCCGCAACGCCGGCGATGACGTTGCCCATTTTGTCGATGGTCACGCTGTCCTCCCCCAGCTTTTCCACGCAGAAGGCGTATACCGCCCTGCGCACGGGCTCCTCCCGCCCGCTGAGTCCCTGGAGCTCGCAAAGGGTCTTCAGTTCCATAATTCATCCTCCCACCCTTGGGTCATTTCCGCCAGAAAGTGCGCGATGAGCCGCCCGCATTCCGCCATGGCGTTCATGTCCAGCAGCTCCACGGTGGTGTGCATGTACTTCAGCGGCAGGCTCAGGGACACGCAGGGAATCCCCTCCCGGGCGATCTGCACGGTGTCGGCGTCGGTATAGGTCCTGCCCTCCGCATGCTCGGCGTTGAGCTTCACCCCATGCTTGGCGGCGGTGGCCTTCAGCCGGTCCAGCAGCTTGTGCTGGATAAAGGGGCCGTAGGAGGCGGCGGGGGCGTCCAGGGGAATGGTGCTGTCCGGCTTGCTCTGGGGTACGGGGGCATGGCTCACGTCCAGCACGATGGCCATGGCCGGGTCCACCGTATAGGCGGCCGCCTTGGCCCCCCAGGCGCCCACCTCCTCCTGGGAGGTACAGGCGAAGTACAAATCCGCCTCATGGGTCATGTTCCGCATCCGCTCCGCCACGTCCAGCATCACGCCCACGCAGGCCCTGTCGTCCATGGTCTTGCCCGCGGCCCGGCGATTCAGCAGCTCCACCGTGTCCCCGTTCAGGGTGATCAAATCTCCCACATGGACCAAAGAGCGCGCCTTTTCCACAGGCAGGCCCAGGTCCACAAAGAGGTCCTCCCGCTTGTAGTTCTGCTTTCTCTCCGCCTCGTCCAGCAGGTGGGGCGGCTTGGCCCCCACCACCCCCAGCAGCTTTCGGGCCTCTCCGTCCTGGGCCCTGGCATGCACCGTCACGGTGCTGGCGGGCAGAATGCGCGGGTCCACCCCGCCCACCTGGCCCATGCGCAAAGTGCCGTCCGGCAAAATGTCGGACACCATCAAGGCGATCTCGTCCTGGTGGGCGCACAGCAGTACCCGGGGCGCGGGCTTGCTCCCCGGCCGGGTGGCCTTTTTCACCGCGATGACGTTGTACAGCGGGTCCACATCCACCCTGTCGCACAGGGGGCGGAACCGCTCCGCCAGCCAGGCCGCCACCTCGCCCTCATGGCCGCTGGGGCCGTGCTTGGCCGCCGCCTCTTGCAAATAGGATAACAAATCCATTGGCATACCGCCTTTCCGGATGATAGCGCCATTATACCCCAAGGGTGGAAAGATGGCAACGGAGGTGGTTCAAGCATCTTTCCTCCCAGCATTGAAAAAACTTGGAAAATATTGTATGATAGTTTAATGAGAAAAGAGCTCATCCCAGGCTGAGGAGGGAGTCCCATTGGCAGACGAATGGAAATACGGCCAGCAACCCCTGGACCGCCCGGAGGGTTCCCCGTCCTATGCTGAAAATAGCCCCCTCATGCGCCCCATGAGCGACGATCTTCTGCTTCGCTGGGAGCAACGGGAGCCCCCCGTTTCCGCAAGGCTGGAGCCCCAGGAGGCTCCGCCTCCCCAGAATGTTGCGCCTTTCCAGAATGTTGCGCCCCCTCAGAATATCGGGCCTCCTCAGAATATTTCGCCTCCGCAAAATTTTGCGTCCCCTCAAAGTGTTTCGTCCCCTCAGAGTGTTGCGCCCCCCCAGGCTGTTGCCTATGCCCAGGAAGCCTCCCCTCCCTGGAGCCCTCCCGGCGGGACCCCATCCCCCGCCCAGCCCCCGCATACTATGTACGAGCAGGCCCCCGCAGCCCCTCCCTGGGCCGGATACTATCCCCCCTACGGAGCGCCCCAGGGGTATCAGTTCCCCATGCCCTATGGCTTTTATCCCTATGGCCTGCCCCTTCCCTACGGGGCGGTGCCCTATGGGGCAAGCCCGGGACATCCGGGGGCCCTTCCGCCAACGGAAGGCGCGCCCGGGCAGGCCGCGCCCCCTCCCTTCTATTGGGCTCCCCAGGCCCCGGCCGCCTTTGCCCCTGCCAGCCCGCCCGCCGAGTCCCAGGCCGTCCAACCACTCCAGCCAATCCAGCCCAGCCAGCCGGCACCACCGATCCAACCGGCCCAGCCGGCCTGGGCCCAGCCCGAATCCCCGGAACCGCAGCCTTCCTTTTCCCCGCCCGGGGTCATGCCCGCCTCCCCCGCCCCGCAGCCTTCCTTGGCCCCCCAGCCTCCCCCCTCCTTCGCCTGGGATGAGGAGGAGGATTGGGAAGATGAGGAGGACCCCGCCTTCAAGGTCCTGCCCCAGGCCCCCTTGCCCACCCCCGCCACGGTGCCCGTAACGCCCCCCATGGCACAGCCCCGGAAAAAAAGGCGCAGCGGCCTGCTGCCCCTGGTCCTGTCGGTGCTGGTGCTGGGCTCCGCCATGGCGCTGTATTTCACCGGAGCCGTGGACAGCCAGCTTCAGGCCGTCAACATCCCCACTTGGAGCGAAACCTTGGCGCGGCTGAGGACCCGGGAAGCGGCCTCCACCCTGTCCCAGGAAACCCCCGGCCAGGAGGGGGTCCGGCCTCTGGAGGAGGTTCTGGCGGAGCCCCGGTCCGACGGCAGCCCTCCCACCGCCAACTTGGCGCATCTGAGATCCTTCGGCGTTTCCCTCCGGGAGGCCCAGGCCCCCGCCACCTTGGTGTTCACTTTGCGCACCAACTCCGCCGTCAGCGACATCCGGCTGCTGCTGCCGGACAACCGGCCCCTCACCATCAGCAACGTCAACAAAACCCCCACGGCGGACGGCATCCTCTGGCAGCTGGCTGTGGATTTCAAGGAACCCTTTGAGGG